>JANYDR010000365.1 GCA_025363495.1 Cyclobacteriaceae bacterium
TGGCAGATGCCATTATGGATCGACTTTTAACAAACGCTCATCGCTTTGAATTAAAGGGTGAATCCTTACGCAAAAAAGCACCTGCTAACACAACAAAAAAATAATAACTTTATGACATCAAATTCTAATGCAAAAAGGTAGCACAGATCATTGGCGGAATACCTAGTACAGACTTACCGGAATAATCAGACAACTGAATTTCCCGAATATCCCTCGTACTTCCAGCTATGAGTTAGTTTCTTACCTACTTCTACTTCCGTTACTTTACACAAATGCACATAACTTTTTTCCGGCGTTCCACCCACAAACTGAAATTCAAATCCTACTTCCGGCTTAAATACGGCCAGATCAAAATACCATTGCTTCATCTGATCTTTGTCCGTGATGGCTTTCCAGACTTTTTCGATTGATGCCTTGTAGGTCCGTTCGATGATCAAAGGTTCGGATTTCATATCGGGTTTCGTTTTAGTTATAAATTTGAGTTTTTATATCGAGTAAGTAGGTATTGGGCATTAGGCATTAGGCACCTTTGTATTAATTTTGGGTATCACCTAATACCAATTCCTAATACCTTTTAGTTCTAAAGGATTTACGTTTTGGTTTTTTAAGATCTCTTTCAAGAAATTCCTCCAACGCATCCAGCTTATCTGTCCAGAAGACTCTGTACTCTTCGATCCATTTCGATACCTCATTCAACTTTTGAAGTTTCGCCTCACAATAGCGTTCTCTTCCTTGTTGGGTTATTACAATCAATCCACATTCTGCGAGAATTTTTATATGCTTTGATATTGCTGGACGACTGATATCAAAATTATCGGCAACCCCATTTAGTGTAAGTCGATTTTTTGATAATAATTGAATGATTGCCCGCCGGTTGGGATCGGCAATAGCCTGAAAAACGTCTCTGCGCATGGTGGTGGTCTTACAATGTAACCGTTTGGTTACAAACTTAAAGGAAACCGTTCAGTTACGCAAATAATTCTTACTGAATAGCTTGGCCACACATGGCACAGATTTCTGCGGAGAAAGCGCTTCGCTGTCCTACTCTGTTTCATCTTTTTAAGTCCGGCATTAATTTGTGCAATCTGTGGGAAAGTATTTTTTTGACTGTAAACTATAACTCATAAAAAAAGTCGCCGAAGCGACCTCTTTATTCAATGAAAAATTATTACTAAGGATTTGTTACCACGTTACCATCCAATATAACTGCTGTTTGCGCAAGGGCTCGTCCATGCAGCGATGCCCCCGTGAGCAATGTAATGCCTGTGCTTGACATCAGAACACCCTCAAAGTGGGCGGTCGTACCAATAGTTGCCTGGCCAGCTACCTGCCAGAAAATGTTTTTAGCTTGAGCACCACCTGCCAGTATAATATTTACAGCAGAGCTAAGCGTAAGGTTACTTGAGATCTGGAAGATCCACACATCGTTCGCTCCTCCGGAAATAGTAATGCTTGTAGGTAACGTCACTGCGCTTGTCCACTTGTATAAACCAGGTGTAAGTGTCTTGCCTCCAATGTTTCCAGCTCCCAACTCTACAAAATCAGGAATAGCTCTGCCAGCCGCATCATTATAAGCAGTGATCATATTATTCACGGAAGTTGTCAGATTAATAGGTGTTGGTGAAACCATATCAGCAGCATATATTTTTCCTGTTACCTGGCTGGATGTTGCAAACCCGGTTGCATTTGTCAACGCAAGCCCGGTTATGTATGACGTGGCGGCGGGACTGAGCCCAAGGTCGCCAGTAACACTGGACGTTGGATTACTGTTGATGGCCGTTTTTGCAAGGATCACATAATTGATGGCTGTGCCTAAGTCTACTGCAGCAAGCACAGTTGCGGTACCTCCCGTTGTAAAGCTTGATACAACATTAGTAGCAAAAGCCTTTTCAGCGAGTGTCTTAGCACCAGTTGTAACAGTAACAGTGTACAGTGTTAATGCCGACAAATTATCTGTTGGAGTAAACGTGGCAGTTGTGCCCGAGTATACCAGGGTACCTGGAACTACTGTAGTACCCTTCGTAACAATGACAGTTGAAGAATTGATAGTAGCAGGGTCCATTGCAACACCAAAGGCAATTACAATTGAATTATTACGCGCTACACCTACCGCGTTGTTGGCAGGACTAGTCGATGCAACTGTTGGGGCTACTACAACCGGGTCAGAACTTTTACTACATCCCACTACGAATAAAATTGATAACAGTGCAAGAAATTGTACTCTTTTTTGAATTTTCATTTAGCTTATATTCATTCAGTGAATTAAAATTCTGTAACTTTTTCATCAACGATGGAGTACATCTTTTGGCAGGAAAGCCAAAGATTTTTGAAGTACTGGCAGCATAAATAAGACCGCTCCTTCCCAGAATGGTAAGATTGAGCCGACTATTTTATTGTATGCTTAAAATCTCATGCCGCGGTTATAATAGCCTCCAGCGACCTGCAAATAGAGTTGGGGAAGATAATACCCGGCTAATATCCCGGTTTAAATTAGTAGAAGCTAGGTCACTAAGTTCACGACGAACCACTACGAACACAAAGAAGTATCAATCGGTAAATTTTTTAAAAACTGATGTCGCAATATGCCCGCCAAATCCAAAAGTATTACTCATTGCATATCTGACAAGTTTCTCACGGGTCTTCCCAAGAGTGAAATCAAACTTGTCGGCAAATTCGGGCTCAATGTTTTTGGTATTGATAGTCGGTGGGATCTTATTCTCTTGCACTGCCTTAACACAAGCAATCGCTTCGATCGCTCCTGCCCCACCAAGTAAATGTCCTGTCATAGATTTGGTGGCACTTATGTTTGCGTTTGGATTTATTCCAAAGACTCTTTGCACCGCTTTCAACTCACTTAGATCTCCCGTTGGAGTTGACGTTGCATGTGCATTGATATAATCTATCTCTGAAGGGTCTATCTCCGCTTCCTCCAACGCAAGTTGCATTCCCAATACAGCACCTTCTCCATCGGGATGCGTAGCCGTTAAATGATAAGCATCGGCTGCCAATCCACCCCCCACTATCTCTGCAAGTATCGTTGCTTTGCGCCTGACAGCATGATCATAACTTTCAAGAATGAGCGCACCTGCGCCTTCTCCAAGCACAAAACCGTCACGCGATATATCAAAAGGCCTTGACGCACGCATAAAATCATCATTGGATGTTGACAATGCTTTGGAGGCATTGAATCCACCGACAGAGCTTTGTGTTATTGATGCTTCCGAACCGCCGGCGATCATCATGTCTGCCTTTCCCCAACGTATATAATTGAAAGCATCTATAATTGCAGTATTGCTCGCAGAACAAGCAGCTGCTGTGGTGTACATGATACCACGCAGTCCGTATTTTATTGAAATAACACCAGACGCAATGTTGATAATCCGCTTGGGGATGAAGAATGGATTGAATCGTGGTGTTCCATCGCTTAATTTGAATTCACCAAACTGCTCCTCAAACGTTGTCAAGCCACCGTCCCCCGCTCCCCAGATAACACCAATCCTGTTGCGATTCAGCGAAGAGAAATCGATAGCAGCATTCTTTACAGCTTCATCGGCAGCCACCAACGCATACTGTGAGAACAAATCATATTTTCTTGCTTCATTCTTTTCAAATACGTGATGGGAATCAAAATTCTTCACCTCGCAGGCAAACTTTGTTTTGAATTTCGCAGTGTCAAATCTGGTGATAGGTCCAGCGCCGCTTACTCCGTTAATTAAAGAATTCCAGAAATCGTGGACGTTATTGCCGATGGGGGTTACTGCTCCAAGGCCGGTGATAACAACTCTGTTTAAATTGTCTTTGCTATGATTTGTCTGATTCATGTGATTATACTCTGTTCAATTTTACAGAGTGGTTTTATCTGATGTTAATTGTGACTTCTTTGTGCCTCCGTGGCGATATTCATTACTTTGATTTCAACTCTTTAACAATACTACCCTTCATAGCTTCGAAATCCTGTTCTCCGGTCAATCGCATCAGTTGAACTATACCAAGCATGTTCGTTATAATCATCAATGCTTTTGTTCTTGCCGGAATTTGAAAGTGAAATACGCCCTTTGATTTACCATCTTCGAGCGTTTCGGTTACCAATTCCAATATCGCGGTAGCAAGATTTTTCAACTCAACTTTTACTTTTCCATCAACAGTATTGAGGTCGGTGGCAAGTGAACCAACTAAACAAACACTTTTCTCCGACTTGACCTTTACATAGATAGAAAAGAATGCTTCAAGCTTTTGGAAGGGGGACTTATTGGCAATTGTTTTCTTAATCTCTTCAAGACTTTTCAAATGACCTTTTACTGTAGCTACTCCAAGATCAGCCTTGGTGGGGAAATGGTAATGAATAGAGGCTGTCTTTATTCCAATAGTTTTGGAAATATCATGGAAACTAAAGCCATTGAATCCTTTGTCCCGGATAAGCTTATCAGAAAGCTTGAGAATTTGGTCCCTGGTGGTCATTTAGTGTGGATTAGAGAGCAAAGATAATTACCTACTAGTAGATAGGCAAATGCGCGTTAAAAGCTTCTAACACTTGATCTCTAAATGTTTTTAGCATTTCATAGTGACCAGATACTCTCTGAAACAATGTTGAAAAAATTTAAAACGCATGGGATGATAGAAATACAAAGCTTCATGGATTAATTTTTTAAGAATTTCTATGATTTCTTTGGCGTATTCTATGATCTATGCGTTTATAAATCATCGGGAGGTTTCCATGCTTACGTACTAAAACGCTCCCTTCTTTTTCTTAATCTTCTTCTTCACCTTCTCCATATTTCTCTCCACCCTAAACTTTACAATCTTAGTTATCAGTGCCAGTGGAAGCGGTTTATTCAGTGGGAATTTTATAGAACCCTTTGCACCCTCATATAGTGACAACTCTTTTTGAAACTCCTTAATCCCCTGTGGCGCCGGGTAAAAGCCAATATGATTTTTAAAACCACCGAAGTGGACAAGGTTACCGTTGAGCACGAATGTTGGTATTCCATACTTAATTGCTTCCTCTGCAGCAGGGGCTGCTTTGTGAATGGTTTCACGCATTTTTTGTAAAAGAAGTTGTACATCTTTGGGGTATGTGGAGATGTAGGAGTCGATGTCTTTCGAGGTAGAGTTCATAATTATAAAAAAATTAGATGCCCTTGCACCAACCAAATCTACAAATTGAACTTTATAATTGGAGGGGTAAAAGCGACAGAATAAGGGGGACTTGCGACTTCGTTCTTTAACGTCAAGGTGTAAGGTATTACTCCACCCCGCACCCATCATAATCTACCATAAACACGAAATTCTTATCACTCACTTTTTGAATGCTGGGATTATGCCTATGATCGGGTTTGTAAGAAGCTCCGGTACCAAGGTCAATGAGAATTCCTACCAATCCCCAGGATACAAGACTTAAAATAAAATTTCCAGTCCTGAAGGTGTTATCATATGTCTTGGTAACATCTTCACAACCCGCCTGCTTAAGTTGAACATTCAACGGTCTGTTGCGCGGGAATGATTGAATGGCAGTACCCTGACCAATCTTGTTACCATTAACATAGATCTGCGCGTTAGGATGGTTCTTTACGATAATGGAACCGGAGTAACGGCTACCACCAAAAATCACACCGCAACTGCTAATAAGAAAAGATGCCAGGGTTAGGATCGACATGAACCTGAGAGAGTTTTTCATAATTGATAGGTTAGGTTAGGTTAGGTTAAAGGAACCCGAATATATCTGTAACGAGAAATAAGCAGATTCTATGTGAGTCACCAAAAAACACAAAAAGTCTTAGAAGTGCTTTTTGAGATGATTTGACATGAATTTATCTAAAGATTCCTATAGAAAAACTAAAGGATTCTTTAGATAGGTTAATCGAAAAAAAAATGAACACGACTCTAATGGATTACCCGTCCTTTTTTGAGAAGCCCCAATAATCTAATTAAGAAATACAATTTCGAATGTCCAACGCTGAAGGTCGAATATCGAAGTACTATCCAACTTCGATATTCGACATTCAGATCAAACTTACTACACTAAACTTAGTTTATAAGGATAAGCCTTCCCCGAGTTCCACTGGCACACATACAAGTTCTCATCATTATCAACCATCACATCATGTGGATGCCTAAATAATGGTATTGTCTGACGGAAGGGCTTTAATTTTTTATTCTCATCATACTCTGGTTCGCTCCCACCAATCACCGAGACAACTTTGTTTTCTTTATTAAGTATTATAACAAAACCAGTATCATTGCTATCAAGTGTTGGAGAACGCAATACAGCCGCACATAGATAGTCTCCTTTTATCACCGGCCTGCAAACGCATGCTCCCGGCAGCGAAATCGTTTCGATATACTCTCCTGCCATTGTAAATCTTTTAAAACAACAACGTGTCCTGTCGGTGATTAGCAATGTCTCCGGTGTTGTACGGTAATCAATTGTGATGCCATGAGCGTTGTCGAGGTTTGATTCTTTTTCCCCTCGACCGCCAAACACATTCTTTACCTTACCTGTTGCATCATAATGAGTTATAAATTGCGCACCGTAGCCATCCGCTACATATATTTCACCATTTCTGGTAATGGTGGTTTCAGTTGGCACAAACTGTTTTGCTTCAGTATACTTTTCGGTCTCTTGTGGAAAATCCCATGTTGTTATAATCTTCCCATCGATCGTCGTCTTATAAAACTGGTGACGTTCGGTATCAGTAATAAATAATAGCTGATCTCTTCCGCTTCCAATCAACGTTAGTCCATGCGCTCCTGGAAAATCATGTCCCCATGTTGAGATCAACTTGCCCTTGCGATCAAAAAAGATCACATTGTTTTTCACCTCATTAGTAAGCAACACAATTCTTCCGTTTCCATCCTGTATCATTTCATGACAATCTTTTACAGGAAGATTGGACGGCTTTGCCTTTACCCAATTCCTGTCGAAGCGATAACGTCTTTCATTCTGACCATATATTTCGTCGGCATGAGAAGATGCAAGTGTTGATAAGAAAGAGGCGCCGGTAAGGATGGCTGAATGCTGGATAAATTCTCGTCGTTTCATGGGAGATGTCGTTTGGAATTAAAGTCGCTATAAGTTATTAGAAATTAGAAATTAGAATAAAAGAAAACCTCATCCACCATAAACAATCCTTTCTTTCCCTTCCCACTATGCCACACTGGCAACTTATCTACCGGCTTTGCTATTATTTTATAAAATGAGTAGTGAGCATCTTTTAATGGAATTATCAATGCTTCCACCTGAGATGAGCCATATTCTTTTGGCTGTTCCACCTTAAGGGCCTTAATCAATTTAATTTCCTTGCTATTCTTCCCTGCCCACACCTCCACTTCCAACGGTGGGAAAGCAGAAGAAGGTAAGTTCCTGGCGTAACTGATCACAATCGAATTTAAATCGGGTGGGTCTGCACTGAAGTCAAAATCGGCTGCAAACGGATTCTCTTTAAAACCGAGCCAGAACGGAGTATTCAAGACTTCCACAAAACCTTTCCATCCATCGGTAAGACTCGCTGCTCCCTGGCCGGAATAATATTTCTCAGGCTTACTCAAGAGTTCCGTGCGTTCTGGTTTTTTTCCTTCCAGGAAACAAGTGATCTCAAATACATCACTGCAATACCATCCTGGCTTACATCCCATTGCTTTTAATTTAGATGTACCGGCGAGAGCAATAGGCGCATCATAAATTTTAGATGTAACACTATCCGGATCGGAACCGTCAAGTGTATAACGAATAGTCACTCCTGGCATTGAATGTTTCAATGAAACTAATTCACCTTTCTTTATAATACCCTCGTTTAACAACACGGGCTTACCCAATTGCAATGTCTTGTCATCCACAAACTGGCTTGTCATAATTGCGATATTCGGATACTGTTGCATAAGAGAAATTACTTGATCCGCTGTAATGGATGTACTCCATACAAACAGTTCACGCAACGCTGGTAGGGCCAGAACCGGCTTCAGACTTTCAATTGTCACTTGTGTCCCAGCAAGAGAAAGGGACGTCAGATTTTTTAATGGTTCAACCGATGACAATCCAGCTCCATTAATTTTTGAAAAATTCAGATTTAACTTTTCCAGGTTCCTAAAATTTGCAATAACGTCCAGTTCCTTATCGGTCACTGGCATCTTCGAAAGATTCAACACAACTAATTGCTCCTGAACTCCTTTCAGCTCTTCCAATGAGACCGGTTGAAAGTATTCCTTGATAAAAAAATCAGCTTGCAATGCGGGGCTATTCTGATATAATGGAAATACAGTTCTGAATGGTGTATTCAATTTCTGAATCACATCAGGTGATGCCGGGGAAAATGAATATTCTTTAGCCACCATCACACTTGCCATTGAATTCACGATGCCTGCCAGTAAAATCTTTAACGAATCGCCCTCCTTTAAGTCGGCAGGCTTCCTTTCTACATCAGCTCCCGACTTGATCCATTGCTCGAGCAATTTTATTTCAGATTTTGTAAGCTGCGGTTTTCCTTCGGGGGGCATATGGTCATCATCCTCCAGCGGAAGGTGTATGTATTGCACCATCCGACTTTCTTCTGGCTTACCACTCTCCCACTCTTTTCCGTGCTTGCCACCTTTCTGAAATTCTGAAAGAGAAGTCATCACAAACTTTCCTTTTGCTTTTGACTCATTATGACATGAAATGCATTTCTTTTCAAGAATTGGGTACACTGCCTGCTGAAATACAGTTTCACCCCTTGAAGCCGAAGGTTCTGTAAAAGAGTCTAATGGTCCAAGAACGAAATTCTCTCCATGAGTAAGTACTCCACCTGTATGTCCGGCAAATAACAGTGAAATAATTGTTATAAATCCAAAACTATAAAAAGCTATCTGTGGTTTCTCATTTCGATCGAATACAACCAACAGAACATAGCACAGCAGACTCAATATTGTACCACTAATTTTATGCTGCGAAAGTGCTTCCTCACCATATTCGCCCTGGCGCGAAAGAAAAAATCCAAACAATGCTGTTATTGAAGCGGTAAGAGATGTGAGTATTAAAATAAGTAAAGCGACTTTCCGAAATGATTTCCTCTTAAATTCATTCTGCGCCATTACAACAATCACGAAAAAGAATAAAAGTCCGATCGGTAAATGAAGTATGGCAGGATGAAG
Source organism: Cyclobacteriaceae bacterium (assembly GCA_025363495.1). Taxonomy (GTDB): domain Bacteria; phylum Bacteroidota; class Bacteroidia; order Cytophagales; family Cyclobacteriaceae; genus ELB16-189. The sequence continues at coordinate 9,124 of JANYDR010000365.1, forward strand.
TCTTCCCAGTACTTGCAGACCAACTGGCAATTCAATACGGTCTTCAACAAACAATAAGAAAATGAGTAATACCTGAACGAAGAAGATGATGTTGATGGAAATGTTTTTCAGGCGATGCATGGAGCGCGCTAATTATGAATAGGTCTTAAATGCGGAAGTTTCTCGCTAAGAACGCTAAGCAAATCCGCAAAGGGCGCAAAAAAGAATCCATGCTTCGCGTTCTTTGCGGGCATTCTTTTGCGCTCTTTGCGTGAAACTTCAGAAGCAAAAGCCCTTACTGTCATGCAATGATCCCATTAACAACTTTCCCTGCCACATCCGTAAGCCTATACCTTCTTCCAAGATGCTTAAAATTCAATTGCTCGTGATTAAGTCCCATTAAATGCAATACGGTAGCATGAAAATCATTTACGTGGACAGGGTCCTTTATAATATTATAGCCAAAATCATCCGACTCTCCATATACCATCCCCGGCTTCACTCCACCGCCGGCCATCCAGATTGTATAACACCTCGGATGATGATCACGACCATAATTATCTTTTGACAAATCTCCCTGACAATAATTGGTGCGACCAAATTCACCACCCCAGATCACCAACGTCTCATCAAGCAAACCGCGTTGTTTTAAATCCATGATCAAGGCCGCCGTCGAACGATCAACATCCTGCGCCTGCAACGGCATCTCCCCTACCATGTTTCCATGCTGATCCCAACCCTGGTGATACAATTGAACGAATCTTACTCCTGCTTCCGAAAGCTTACGCGCCAATAGGCAATTGGCCGCATAGGTTCCGGGAGCGAGACAATCCGCTCCATACATTTTAACAATGTTATCAGGTTCGAGCGATAAATCAGTCAGTTCTGGTACAGCCGTCTGCATACGATATGCCATTTCATATTGTTGTATGCGGGTTTGAATTTCAAGATCGCCAAACTCTTTATAGTTTAAATCATTTAACTGAGCCAGGTTATCCAACATCTTCCGACTATCCGCACGATCACGTCCATTCGGATCTTTCAAATAAAGTACCCGCTCTTCACTGCTGCTGAATTGCACTCCCTGATGTATACTATCAAGAAATCCATTTGTCCATAACTTTGAATAGACTCCCTGACCATTTCCTCTTCCTCTTGACAACAACACACAATATGCAGGCAGGTTTTTGTTCTCGCTTCCCAAGCCGTAACTCAGCCACGCACCCATACTCGGACGGTTACCTTGTTGTGCCCCCGTCTGCATGAATGTTAAAGCGGGATCGTGATTGATCGCTTCTGTATGCATCGACTTTACAATACATATATCGTCCACCACCTTGGCAATATTTGGAAACAATTCACTTACCCACGCTCCCGACTGTCCGTACTGCTGAAACTTGAAATGCGAACCGATCAAGGGAAATTTTTTCTGACTCGCTGTCATTCCCGTAAGGCGCTGACCTTGCCGGATTGATTCGGGCAACTCTTCACCAGTCATTTTATTTAACAACGGCTTGTAGTCGAAACTTTCAAGCTGTGATGGAGCACCGTTTTGAAAAAGATAGATGATCCGCTTCGCTTTTGGAGCAAAATGAGGAAGCCCAACAGTAGAGACCATCTCATCCTTTCCACTGAATAAATCAGGCATGAGTAATGAGCCAAGGGCCACCGAACCAAATCCAAGACCAAGCTTGCCGAGGAAGTGCTTGCGGGTAATGTGCTGACGGTTATTTAAGAATTCATTTTCCATAATTATTTTTTACCGCAGAGGCGCAAAGTTTGGTTCAATCACCTTCAATACATTCACTGCGGTTTCGCGCCTCTGCGGTTTATAATTTAAGTCCTGGTAATCGCTTCCTCCATATTATACATCGCATGAACCACCTGCATCAACGACGCAAGGGAAATATTGTCTTTAATTTCTGTATGCTGATATTCGCCAATGTCAATTAGTTGCTTTGCTTTCTCCGGTGATTGACCAAAATTCTTCTTCTCTTCATCATAATAACTGGTCAATATTTTCAACTCTTCTGGTTTAGCCTCACGGCAAAGAATCTTGCGAAATGCTTTTTTTATTTTCTCCGTTGGTGAAGACTGCTCCATCATTAACTGCTCTGCAAAAACACGTGACGACTCGAGAATTGTAGGATCATTCAGTAATACCAATGCCTGCAGTGGCGTATTCGTGCGCAACCGTCTTACCTCACACTGGTCGCGATTGCTTCCATCAAAAACCAGCATTCCGGGAGGCGGTACAGTACGTTTTATAAAACTATAAAGTCCCCTGCGATAAAGATCGTCACCATGATCCTGAACGTAATGAGCAAGAACTCCTCTACCCGAGGTTGAGGATTCCCAAATACCTTTGGGCTGATAAACTTTCACACTTGGTCCCCCGATTTCTTTCACTAATAGTCCGGAACTACTCAACGCAAGATCGCGGACTGTTTCCGCTGTTAATCGAATACGTGGACTGCGGGCCAGCAAAATATTCTCAGGATCCTCCGCAAATTTTTTAGGATCAATTACAGAAGACTGACGATATGTTGAAGACATCACAATCTGCTTGACCAGTCTTTTTATATCCCAACCATTGTCCCTGAAGTCGATCGCGAGCCAGTCCAGTAATTCGGGATGAGACGGCATATCACCTTGCATACCAAAGTCACCCGATGATTTAACCAATCCACGACCAAAAAATTCCTGCCACATTCGATTAACAAATACGCGCGAGGTTAAAGGGTTCTTTCTATCAAACAACCATTTCGTCAATCCCAACCGACTGCCACCATGGCGGGCTGAATCAAATGGAAGTATCGCTGGAGGTAAATCGAATGTAACTACATCACCGTGGGAGTCGTATGCCCCGCGCTTTAGAATGTAAGTAGGCCTTAGTTTGGATGAATCTTTCATCACCATCACTTCCACCGGCGTTGTATCTTTTTTGTTAATGAATGTGAAGACCTTTACAATTTCCTCAGTCGTGAATTTTATTTTAGGAGGATCGGCAAGCGAAGCCAACTGAATGTCTCCAACCAATCCCTTCTCTGGCACCTGGTTAAAGAACGCGAACGTACTATAATAAGCCTTCTGTGAAATCGGATCGTACTTATGATCGTGGCAGTGAGCACATTCAAATGTCAACGCCAGAAATGCTTTCCCAAAAGTATTGGTGCGATCTGTTACATATTCAATGCGGTACTCTTCCTGAATAATCCCTCCCTCCTGAGTTATCTTGTGATTGCGATTGAATCCAGTAGCCAGGATTTGTTCTTTGGTAGCGCCGGGCAATAAATCACCAGCTAACTGCCATGTTACAAACTGATCATAGCGATAGTTATTATTAAATGCATGAATCACCCAATCTCTCCAGGGCCACATGGTACGCAGTCCATCGTCCTGATAGCCATGGGAATCGGCATAGCGTGAAACATCCATCCAATAAGCGGCCATCTTCTCACCATACTGAGGTTGTGCCAGTAACTCATCTACTACTTTTTCATAAGCATTATCAGATGGATCACTGAGAAATCTATTTTGCAAATCCAGTGTCGGAGGTAAACCAGTAATGTCCAGACTAACTCTCTTTAGTAACCGCTCTTTGTCCGCCTCTTCATTTGGAGTCATCCCAGCCAATTCCATTCGGGCCAAAATAAAATTATCGATCTCATTCCTTGGCCAATCTTCATTGGCTAGTTCCGGAAGTGAATGTTGTTGAGGCTGAATAAATGCCCAATGCTTTTTATACTTAGCCCCCTGATCAATCCATTTCTTTATGAGTTCGATTTCCTGTTCATTCAACTTAAGGTTGGAATTGACAGGCGGCATAATCTCTGCCGTATCACGGGTAGATATCCGCCTGAATATCTCAGAGGATGCCGAGTTGCCTGGAACAATTATATGTGCGTTGGGGTTGTCTTTTAATGCCGCGAGTGCATTTTCACGGACATCGAGTCGCAAATTCGCTTTGCGTTGATTCGCATCCGGACCATGACATTTAAAACACCGGTCTGAGAGGATTGGTCGAATATGCAGATTAAAATCAACAGAGTCAGAATTCTCCGCAATGGAGCTGTTCCTTGTGCATGACTGAAGTGTCATCGAAACCAGAAAAAGATGCACTAAACCGATCAGAACTTTCATGGAAGTGTTCCCCATCAACTAATGTGGTAATTTTAAAGAACTTTTAAAACCCTTTTTATATCTGGTTGTTTAAAGATTAATGAAAATCTACCAAATCAAACGCACGCAAACTATCCCAATATCGCAAGATGAAGCGTGGGACTTCTTTTCGTCACCAAAAAACCTGACGGTGATCACGCCTAAAAAAATGAATTTCAAAATTTTATCAATGTCGGGCGGCGATAAAATGTATGCCGGGCAAATTATTAGTTATAAAGTAAACGTCTTGCCGCTCGTGCGAATGAGGTGGGTAACTGAAATTACTCACGTTCAGAAACCTGACTACTTTGCAGATGAGCAACGGTTCGGGCCCTATGCACTTTGGCACCACAAACATCACCTCAAAGCAGTTGAAGGTGGTGTTGAGATGACAGATGAAGTTGACTATGCAATACCGTTTGGATTCCTCGGAAGACTGGCACAATGGTTATTTGTCGGTCGTGAGGTAAATGCTATTTTTGATTATCGTAATGAAGTACTGGAGAATTACTTCAAGAAAAAATAATTATAAGTAACGGAGCAATGGATTTAATGACGATAGTGATTTGCGGTCTGATTGTCATTGGCACATTTTTGTTTTGGGAATTCGTGGCGTGGCTCACACATAAATATGTCATGCATGGATTTCTGTGGACATGGCATAAATCACATCACACCGTTCACAATCACGCTTTGGAAAAAAATGACTGGTTTGCTGTTGTGTTCAGCACTCCTTCTATTGGATTATTGTATTACGGAACCGTAATTACTTATAACCCCTACCTAATTTCTATCGGCATTGGAATTTTCCTTTATGGATTATTTTACCTGCTCTTTCATGATATTATTGTTCACCAAAGAATAAAATGGCGACCAGAAAAACGAAGCCGCTATTTGCAACGGATGATTCATGCACACTACATTCATCATAGCAAGCATTCAAAAGAAGATTGTGAGGCATTTGGGTTTTTAATTGCACCTAAGAAATATGAGCCGAAGAGTTTTTCTCTTAAGACAGAACGTAGCGAAACACAATGAGCACTTAATCTTATTCTCGGAAGTTTCACGCAAAGAACGCAGAAGAAAACCGCAAAGAACGCAAAGTCTTTGCCCGGCATATTTACTTTGCGTTCTTTGCGAACCTAACTTCGCGCGCTTTGCGAGAAATAGCCGAGGCTAATGCATTTAAATTCCGACCGTGGAAAAATACTTCTATCTCACACTCGATCTGCTTTCCATAATTTTCCCGCTACTGTTCAGCTTCAATTCAAGAAAAAACTTTTCAAAAAAATGGAAATATCTCTGGCCAGCCATTTTTTTACCAGCTGCGATTTTTATTATATGGGACAACTGGTTTACTGGTATCGGAGTATGGGGGTTTAATCCGCGTTATGTAACAGGTATTTATTTTTTTAATCTACCAATTGAAGAGGTATTATTTTTTGTTTGCATCCCGTATGCGTGTGTGTTTACTTATGAGGCGGTGAATTATTTCAAAAAGACGGATCCGTTTCCAGACAATGGCCGGCGCGTAACTTGGATATTAATTATTGGGCTTCTCATAATCGGAATTAAAAACTATAACCACTGGTACACATCGGTTACATTCTTAGCAACCTCAGTCTTTTTGGTATTTCTAATAACCGTCGGCAAACCGGACTACTTGGGTCGTTTCTACTTCGCATATCTTTTTATTTTGATACCATTCTTCTTTGTGTATGGCATCTTAACCGGGACTGGACTTC
>JANYDR010000378.1 GCA_025363495.1 Cyclobacteriaceae bacterium
AAAAGAGGAAATAAAATTATCATTCCGGTCGTTAGGAAATTTTTCAGTTAATGAAATGGCAAGAAAGTACTTTGAGGGCGGAGGACATAAAAATGCATCAGGAGGAACATCCAGACTTTCTTTGGAAGATACTCTCAAGAAATTTTTATCGATCCTTCCCGAATATGAAGAGAAATTAAAATCATCCAACTAAATTCAATCTTACAAACCATGAAATTTTCTTATGTAGTATTAATGGCTGCCGTGTTTTTCTGCAGCGCATGTTCAAAGACGCGCAAAGCGCCCAATGGGTATGAAGTGAAAGTATTGCGCGATGGTGAAGGCGCTTACGCGGAACCAGGTCAGTTCCTTGTTATGAATATGTTGTACAAGGATTCAAAAGACTCTGTGTGGGCTGATACAAAGAAACGTGGAATACCGTTGATCATTCCTGTTGGCGATACTTCTATGATCAAGAGTGAAAAGGGAATTGAAAGTATTTTCCGCATCCTGAAAAAGAAGGACAGCGTATCAGTCACTACTGATGCCAAAACGTTGTTTGATGGTCAGCCGATGCCACCGAAGATTAAGGCCGATGAGAAGATCATATTCTTATTTGGTGTAATTGATGTTACAGACAGGGGTGGTATTGAAAAGCTTCAAGCTGAGATTCAGGGGCGTGAAATGGAGAAAAGCAAAAAAGCTCAGGAAGGTCAGATTGCAGCCGATACATTGGCAATTGATGCCTATCTCGCAGATAAAAAAATCATTGCGCAAAAAGGCGAGCAAGGTATTCGATATGTTATTACAAAACCGGGTGCAGGTGACAAGCCCTCATTGTCCAGCACAGTTAAGGTTAATTACAAGGGAAGCCTGCTTGCTGATGGATCAGTATTTGATCAGTCTGAGAGTCCCGTGGAATTTCCGCTATCTAATCTTATTCAAGGATGGCAGATCGGTTTTCCGTTGTTGAATAAGGGAAGCAAGGCAACACTTTATATCCCATCAAGTCTCGGTTATGGTGCAAACGGCGCTCCTCCCAATATACCACCTAACGCTAATCTGGTGTTTGAAATAGAGTTGATTGATTTTAAATAATAAGACTTATGAAAAGGATTGCTCTGTTTGTAATTATTGGTCTGATAACGGGCTTGACAAAGTGTAGTACGGATGCTGTTGTCTGCACCAAGTCGGTTGCTCAGGCCACCCTTGATGCTGTGCCAAAGACGCAGTTGGCTATCGATATTGGAAGAATATCTACCTTTCTAAGTGCCAACTCGATTACCGCTACTGAAGATCCTAGCGGACTTCGTTATGTAGTTACAACGCTGGGTACAGGACAAACACCATGTTTGTCAAATACTGTCACCGTTAGTTATTCGGGAAAAGTATTACTAGCCACAGGCCCAAGCGCTGGAACCCTGGCCACCACAACATTTGATGCAAACTCGGGAGTTGCATTTGGTTTATCTGGTTTAATTTTAGGTTGGCAAATTGCCTTTCCTAAATTTCCAGCCGGAACATCGGCTACTTTATATGTTCCCTCTGGTCTTGCGTACGGTACTTCAAGCCCTACTACCAAGATACCATCCAATTCAGTTCTTGTATTTAATGTTCAATTAATAAGTTTTCAATAGGAATGAAAATTTGTTTCGCCACGAACAACCATCACAAATTAGAAGAAGTGATGGCTGTTCTTGGCGGAACTTTTCAGTTGCTTACGTTGGATGATATTGGGTGCAAAGAAGAGTTGCCGGAGACGCAACCTACCATAGCTGGCAATGCAAGTCAGAAATCATCTTACGTCTGGGATCATTACAAGATTCAGTGTTTCGCGGATGATACGGGACTGGAAGTGGCAGCTCTTAACGGATCTCCCGGAGTTTTCTCTGCCCGCTACGCAGGGCCTCAGCGAAATAGTGAAGACAATATCACATTGTTATTAAAGAAATTGCAAGACAGTGTTAACCGCGAAGCTCAATTCCGCACAGTAATTTCACTTAAGTTGCCTCATGGCGAGTGGCTGTTTGAAGGTATTGTCCATGGTTCTATCATAATGGAGCGCAGGGGAAGAGGAGGCTTTGGATATGATCCTGTTTTTCTTCCAAAGAACCATATGAAAACATTAGCCGAAATGACGATGGAAGAAAAGAACAAGATCAGTCACCGCGCTATCGCAGTAAAAAAATTAGTCGATTTTCTGCAATCAGATGACTTCGTTGAAATTCAAAACATGAATCCGGCATCTTAACGCCCGAATTTGTAATATTGAATTTAACAAATGAGCAAACCTTTCACCATCGGAATAACGGGCGGTAGCGGATCTGGGAAAACGTTTTTTCTTCAGGGACTTGCTGCCTCTTTTACAACTTCTGAG
>JANYDR010000492.1 GCA_025363495.1 Cyclobacteriaceae bacterium
AAGAAGCCGTCGGTATTGATACTTCAGCAATAGCAGCCTTAGAGCCAACAGGTGCAGTAGCTGCAGAAAACACGCGCGGCAACATTGTCTTGAATTCAAGATCTTCAAGAATCGGTTTGAGTATGTCAGCATCAGGACCCGTGTATCTAAGATTTTCTTCGTGAAATTCAACAGGCACATCAAGAATGATTGTGGCAAGCTTCTTTGATAAAATAGCCTGGTCTCCAAACTCTTCCACTCGCTCTTTTAATTTTCCCTTAAGCTCACCGCTATGAGCAATAATATTTTCAATGGTTCCATATTTTTTGATCAGATCAGCTGCCGTTTTTGGTCCGACTCCTGGAATTCCTGGAATATTATCAGATGTATCTCCCTGCAAGCCGAGAATTTCTATTACCTGAGATACATTATCAATGTCCCATTTTTCACATACTTCTTTAATCCCCATGATGTCAACCGAATTGCCCATGTACGCTGGTTTGTACAGCAACACATTCTCTTTCACCAACTGACCGAAATCCTTGTCAGGTGTCATCATATACACCGTGAAGCCTTGCGTTGCCGCTTGGGTTGCCAGCGTGCCTATCACGTCATCTGCCTCGTAGCCATCCATTTCAAGAATAGGAATGTTAAAACCGCGGATAATTTCTTTGCATTTTGGAATTCCTGAACGGATATCTTCCGGCGTCTCCTGACGATTTGCTTTGTATTCCTTAAAGATCTCATCACGGAAAGTCTTTGCTTTCGTATCAAAAGCAACTCCGATGTGAGTGGGCTTCTGTTTTTGAAGTACTTCAAGTAAGGTGTTGGTAAAACCAAACGGCACAGACGTATTTATTCCTTTTGAGTTGATGCGTGGATTTTTAGTGAATGCGAAATGCGCACGATAAATAAGTGCGTAGGCATCAAGAAGAAAGAGCTTTTTAGGGGCAGCGGACATGTAGCTTGCTTTTAGAGATTCAAGTGATTAAAATTAACATTAACAATCCGAACCACAGCCATGAATTCCAGTCCCCTTGAGAAATTCTATCAGTGGGAAAAGACTAACCCTGACGGTATCTTCCTGCGACAACCTATCGACGGTCACTGGAATGAATATTCCTATTCAACCGCAGGCAGGGAAATTCGAAGCATCGTCGCAGGTCTAAAAGCCATGAACCTTCCTGAAGGGAGCAACATTGCCATCCTCTCAAAAAATTGCGCTCATTGGATTATGGCTGACCTCGCAATCTGGATGGCAGGGCATGTTACAGTCCCTGTTTACCCAACGCTTTCAGCACCTGGAATTCGTTATGTGCTTGAGCACAGTGAGGCAAAAGCAATCTTTATTGGAAAGCTTGATGAGTACAGCAAGCAGTGTGATGGAATTGCTGAATCCATCAAGAAAATTTCATTTCCGTATTATGGCCCGGGTGAAGGTCAACTGTGGAATGAATTAATCAAGCTTGATCCAATTCAAGAAAGTCCTTTGCAGGATCCTGAATCATTGGCGACAATAGTATATTCATCAGGCACTACCGGCATTCCCAAGGGTGTAATGCTGACAGTGAAAACACTGGATTTCTTTAGCAGAAGCCTTCTCAAAAATTTGAACGTTCAAATGGGATCGCGGTTTTTCTCTTACTTACCCCTTGCTCATATTGCTGATCGCGCTTCGTCTGAAATGGGAGTCTTGTACTCGGGTGGCAATATCTCGTTCTCGGAATCATTGGAAAAATTTGCCAAAAATCTGGGAGAAGTCAAACCCAATATATTTTTAGGTGTGCCTCACATCTATGCAAAGATCCAGGAAGGTGTTCTTTCAAAGATATCTCAGAAAAAACTCGACGCTCTCATATCAATTCCTATAATCAGCAGTTTGATTAAAAAATTCATAAAAAAAAATTGGTCTGATCAATGCAAATATAATTGCTTGTGGAGCAGCTCCTCTTCCTGTTACTCTTTATCAATGGTATGAGCGATTAGGTATTAGCATTCAGGATATTTATGGAATGACAGAAAACTGCGCTTATTCTCACGGAGCGAAAGGCAAGCACTATAAGTATGGGACGGTTGGCAAGGCTTGGCCAGAGGTAGAAGTCAAGCTTGGAGAAGAAAATGAAATTCTCGTGAAACACGACGGCATGATGAAAGGCTATTTCAAAGACCCTGAAACAACAAAAAATGTTTTCACTCCCGACGGATTTTTGAAAACAGGGGATCAGGGGTCCATCGACAGCAATGGTTTTTTAACTCTTACTGGCCGATTAAAAGATCAATTCAAAACTGATAAGGGAAAATTCATTTCTCCTGCAGCAATCGAAATGAAATTAATCTCAAATCTAGATATCGAACAGGTTTGCGTTGTTGGAAGCGGCGTACCCCAACCAATAGTATTAGTTACGTTATCAACCGCTGGAAAGGCCAAATCAAAAGACGAAATTATTCAAACTCTCTCATTAAGTCTTGAACAACTCAATCCAACACTTGAATCATTTGAACGATTGGAAAAAGTAGTTATAATGAAACAGGAATGGACCATTGAAAATGGATTGATGACTCCTACATTAAAAGTTAAAAGGAATGAAGTGGAGAAGATTCATCTGCCGATGTATCCGAAGTGGTATAAAAATGACAGTACAGTAATATGGGAGTAAATTACGTGTATCGGGAATTGGGTAGTAGAACACATCTATATTAAGAGCAAATATCACTTTTTTCAATCCATGTATTTATTTAACAAAGATGAAGTAAGGCATCAGGTATTGGAATCTCCCAATACCTAATGCCCAATACCTAATTACTATTTCAGTCTCGTCTTAAAAAACTCTATAGTGTTTTTATATGCATCTTCCATCGCAGCCTTATCATAGATGGCATTACTTGGATTAGCGAATCCGTGATCAGCGTCGTACTTTTTAACAGTAAGATTTTTACCAGCTGCCTTCATATCGTTTTCAAACTTGGTTGTCACTTCTTGGTTGATCCATTTGTCCTTTGCAGCAAAAATGTCGAGAACATCAGCGTTCAGCGTTTTCAGTTTTTCAACATTCCCTTCTGGCATTCCATAATATATTACACAGGCAGCCGCTTGTTTGCCAGCCAGAAGGGAAGCTTGCATGGATAATCCACCACCAAAGCACCAACCCACCGTTCCAATTTTTGCTGCAGGGCCAGCATGGGCGATAGCTCCTTTCATGATACTCTCGCCACGTTCCGCTTTAAATTCACCCATATACTTTCCCGCTGTCTCACGATCAGTTGCAAGCTTGCCATCATACATGTCAACGGCAAGTATATTCACATTGCCCAGGTCTTTGTAAATACTTTCCGCCGTAGCCTTAATATTATCATTCAATCCCCACCACTCCTGAAATACAAGGACCCAATTGTTTGTTTTCTTCTTTGCCTCGATCAAATATCCATTCGCCTCTTTGCCATCAGGAGTTTTGAATTTCATCATCTTTCCGCCTTCTTCACTTATGTGAACATAAACTCGTGGATTAAGGTGTGCTCTGTTAAACTCCTTGTTGGATGCAAACATCGCAAACTTATCCAGCGCAGGGGTGTGACATTCAGTAATGTCTTGTGCGAAGCCTGTGGCGGCAAATAATGCTGCAGCAAATACAATAATTAATTTTTTCATATAGGTTTGAAGTTTAGTTCACGTATAACCAGTCAAGGCATAATAAAGTTTTGAGAATAAAAGTTTTCGGGAATTATTTATTAATTCCAGTATAGATCGGTGCAATCCGTGGGAAAATATTCCTTTCATCTCTTTAGGTATAGTTTTGTCTAAATGGTGTTAGAGTCTGCTATTGATGCATTTACTCCTTCCATTGTCCCCGCAAAACCCTATCATACGTAATCAAATCAGTATTAATAGGTTCAAATCCCTTCTGACGCAATAGCATGGCAATCTGTGCCCGGTGATAGGTTGAATGATTGACCAAATGAATCATGATCGTTTCCACATTATTTGTATATCGGTCACCAACATAATTAATGTAAGTCAGTTCTCTGTTGAAATCGTCGTGCGTTTCAACAAAATCAAGCCATTGCTTTCCTGCCTCATTCGCCAGCGCGATCAATTGAGGAAGCGTGTAAGTTCCCCATAATTTCAAATCAGGGGGTGGCAATGCTTTAATCCTGTGCAGCCATAAAAACTGCGCCGCCACAATGTGGCCCATCAGAGAAAAAATTTTCTCGTCACTCACATTTTGTCGCTGGATGCAATTCAGCACGCGCTGATTTGACCAGTCATTATATTGATAAAGCTTTAAAAAATATGCTTTCATGAATCAGGATGTTACCTTTCAATTCTGTCAAAGATCGCGGAACGCTAAATCAAAATCCAATGAAAAGTAAATTAAGGTTAGTATACTATATAATCTTCTGCTGGGGAGCCATTTCGCTATTCTTAGCTCAGAATGCTCAAAGTCAGCAAAATAAATACCCCACGCGGGAAATTGAATCTTACTACGACCTGAATTTCAGTTCCGCTGAAAGGGATTCTCTTTTTGCGGGACTGCAAGACTATCAGAAATCCATTGAGGCTATTCACCAATATCCTTTGAATAATTCTGTCGGCATGTCACTAATCTTTGATCCCGTTCCTCCAGGCTTTACAGCCGAATCCAAACAAGGACCCAATTAATAGGTTGTTGTTTGGAT
>JANYDR010000494.1 GCA_025363495.1 Cyclobacteriaceae bacterium
TCCAGATCGTAACCGGAATTTTTGATCAAACAACGACTGCTCCTGACGCCGGCTATCTCAAAGACAATAAAGCCGCTAATCCTCCTTTCTACGCCATTACACATGGATCAGGAAATGGCTGGTACACTTATAATGCCTCAACAAATGTCATTACTCCGACTGCTGGTCGTGTGCTTGTTTTTCAAACTGTTGATGGCAAATATGCGAAGATGGAAATATTGAGCTACTACAAGGATGCACCTGCAGCTCCAACATCAAGTTCTGTAGACCGTTATTACACCTTCCGTTATATTTATCAGGCTGATGGAAGCAAAAAGCTGAGTAACTAATTTCGATATTTTGAAATTCAAAGCCCGGCTAGTTTAAGTCGGGCTTTATCTATTTATAGGCTATGATAGAATTTATACATAAAATTCCGATCCTCACCACGATGCTATCAGTCGCGTTTTTTATTATTCTTTACAAGCGATGGGAGGAGAAGGGTAGGCCTTCTTATTTGCTTTGGTGGACGCTTGGAGTTCTTTGCTATGGATTGGGCACTCTGACAGAAAGCATTGTCGGAATTTTTGGATGGAGTGAACCGGTTTTCAAAGCATGGTATATTCTTGGTGCGTTACTGGGGGGATTTCCGCTTGCACAAGGTTCCGTCTATCTGATCTTCTCTAATAAAACGGCAACTGTCATGATGGTTTGTGTCGTAACAATCATTATTGTGACCTCGGTCCTTGTTATTCTATCTCCGGTCGATTATTCACTCGTAGAGCCAACACGACTTACAGGAAAAGTACTTGAGTGGAAAAAAGTGAGATTGATTACACCCTTTGTGAATATTTACGCATTTGTATTTTTAGTGGGAGGGGCTTCTTACTCTGCTTACAGATATAGCAAAGACAAAATATACAAAAACCGGTTTTGGGGTAATATGCTTATTGCCTTAGGAGGATTGCTTCCGGGTATCGGAGGGTCATTTACAAAGTTTGGCTATACAGAGGTTTTGTATGTGACGGAGTTGATGGGAATCATTCTGATATATTACGGTTATCAAACGATGAGGAGTGATAAGACGCTTTCGGTTTATGAGGTTCAAAAAGTGAAGGAAAGTCAGGCAAATTAGAGGTCTTATTATTTTTAAGAAATTTTTCAACCATATAGGACATAGAAAACATAGGTCAATTGGTTCTTTGATTATTCGGTCAGAGAAGTTAAGAATGATCTCCAGGGCAAGCATATTGTTTTATTTTTCTTCTAAATGCTCTTTGTGCCTATGTGCCTAATTATTTCCCGTCAATAAACCGGATTTACTTAATTTGATTTATCTTCATCTCATGGAGTTAAATAACAGATACCAGTCCCTTGATGTCTTTCGCGGAATTGATGTCGCGCTGATGATCATTGTAAATACTGCCGGAGATGAGTCCACAACATTTTCACCATTGCTGCACGCGAACTGGCACGGATTTACTCTTACCGATCTCGTTTTCCCAACGTTTCTATTTCTTGTGGGAACATCAATGAGCTTTTCATTGAAAACCTACGAGGTAATCGGGCAGGGGGCTGTATTGAGGAAAATCCTGAAGCGAATGGCAATCATTTTCCTGATCGGTTACATTGTGTATTGGTTTCCATTCATGCGACAAAATGAAACCGGCGAGTGGTTGTTCAGACCTTTTGCCACTACCAGGATTTTTGGGGTGCTTCAGCGAATTGCATTATGTTACGGTTTCGCGGCAATTATTGTCTATTTCTGGAAAATGAAAGGCGTTGTCATCTTTAGTGTGCTGGCATTGCTTGGATATTGGTTGCTATTAATTGTCTTCGGTGATCTGACACTGACAGGCAACGCAGTTCTTCAGTTTGATACATGGCTGATAGGAGAAAGGCATCTTTATCATGGTGAAGGAATTGGTTTTGACCCTGAAGGATTTCTTAGCACACTTCCCGCGATTGTAAATGTACTGATAGGTTATTGTGCAGGTATTTTTATCAAAGAGAAAGGAGCATCGTATGAGACAATTGCAAAATTAATGATGGTTGGTGCGATGCTGGTCTTCATTGGGCTGGCGTGGGACCTTGTTTTTCCAATCAATAAAAAATTATGGACGAGTTCTTTTGTGCTTTACACCTGTGGTATTGATCTTTTGGTGATGGCCATCCTTCTTTATGTAATTGATATTCAGAAATGGAAAGGCTGGACCTACTTCTTTG
>JANYDR010000172.1 GCA_025363495.1 Cyclobacteriaceae bacterium
CTTGTAACTTAATCAACCCTTCATCTGTTCCTTAATTTTTTTAGCCGTTGCAGGTCCTAATTCAAAAGAACTTTGTGCAGCTTCTTCAAAGCAACGCTTAGCTTCTCTTTCCATACCGTTGGCTTTGTAGATCATACCAAGATGATACATCGCATCGGGTTCGTACGTCTTATTTTCAAGTCGTTCTTGAGCGATGTGAAGAGCCTCTTTATAATTTCCATTCTTAAAATATCCCCACGCCAGCAAATCATATGACTGTGGAGTCGGCCGGTTGCTGATTTCCTTTTTTGCTATCTCTATTGTTGCCTGGGGATTGGAAAATTCTTCCGCCTCGAGCAGGGCCAGGTATTTGTTATACATGTCTCCATATTTGGGAGAAGTGGCTGATTTTGTAAATAATTCAAGTTGTTTGTCTTTTTCGACGTCATTATTCTCTGCAGCAGCAACCTGAGCTAACAAAAGATGCATGTCTGGTGTGGCACGTTTGGGGCCGATATAATTAACGATCCGTTTAGTTTCTTCAAAATTGTGAGCATGTGAAAAGGCTATCCAGGCGATGCCTTTCAAAGCATAGTCATAATCAGGATTTTGTTTTAATACATTTAGATAAGTATCATATGCTTCCTTTATACGGCCAGCATGACCGTACATGTCCGCAAGATTTGATTGAGTCCATAATGAAAGAGAAGTATTTTCTTTCACCTGGATCAGTGCTCTTTCCATTAATACGATGGCGGAGTCCAAATGTCCCTCATGATCTTTTAATTTGGCTTCACGGATCATATAGGGGAAAAAATTCTTATTGGTGAATTGCTGCATCGCATATTCGGCTCCTGCATAATCACCAAGCTCAAGGTTTATATCAACGAGCATATAAAGTGAAGATGCTTTGCCCTCACCTATTTCCAAAGCCTTTTCAATTTCAATTCTCGCTTCACGAAACTTATGTTGAGTGATGCAATTGGTGGCCAACGACCGGTGAACCGATGCATGGGGTTGATTATCCCCTTCCAGTATCAAATGATAAATACTGTCCGATGCCTGGACGTCTTCAATTTTTCCATTTACCATAAAACGGGCCGATAGGAGGCCTGCTACCTTCAATCGAAAGGCCTCGCCATCCGGCACATCGGACAAGCGTTTTTGCCAGAAAGCCATTTCATCATTGATCGACTTAAGCGATTCATCCTTATCCCGTTCGAGATAAGATTCATAGTCGGCAGGATTTATGATGTCCTTTTCTTCATTTTTTTCGCATCCGGAAAAAAGGGCTGCTGTACTGAAAAGAATAACGGTGCGGAGAATTAATTTCATGGGTGTTTGGAAAATAAAAAAGCCCGAAGGTAAATGAACCTTCGGATGTTTATTAGTTGGCTGCCGCGAGATACGGGAATCCATTTATAAACGGTTGATCATTTGCGTCTACATGATCATCCGTCAGTGCTGGATTAGAACTACCAACAGGGCCCCCAAAAATCAATTTAAGCTCGACTGTTATTACATCATCCGTTAATCTCCTCCCGGTCAATGTATGTGAGTTTGTACCATCATAAAATATTGTAGTTATTCCTGTGAGTGACACGCTCAACACATCGGTGGCTAGAAACGACGCAAAATCTGTAGCGCTTAAACCTAACAAATTTGTGGTGTATCCAGGATTTAATGCAAGAAGCTGGGATTTAAATGCTGACGCAAAAGCAGCATTTTGAGCAGAGGGTATGGTTCCATTGAATGTGTCCTTGTTGGCGGCGATGACAAATACTGTATTAATGGCAGGTCGTCCCATTTGATCTTCCTGATTGTAAGTAACGACGGCCGGCGTAGGATCACTTTTGCTGCAAGCGCTTATTACGAGAAAAAGACCAAGTGCAGCAATTGAATAATATTTCGTTTTCATAATTTTTGACTTGAATTGATTAACAATTAGATTTTGCGGTTTGAAGTGACCCAGGTATTTATAGAACTTCCCGTTCCCAAAAGAGATCTAGGAAGCTCTATCACAACAGACATTACATTTGTTCCCTTAAAGGAGTCGTCACCCGGGTTATTGAAGCTTGTCGCAGTTCCGGCAATTACTTTCTTATACTGATTCAGGTCAAAAAAGAACGGGTCATCACGCGGACCAGCAAATACCTGTACATTATTACTGTTTCCAATAATGGGTGTAGCCCCTCCTGCATACGTGGTGATAGCAGCTTCTACTTTTTTATTGATTGATGCAACCAGCGTGCTCTTCAAACCAGTTTGAATTGGAGCAACAGGACCATACACTTGCACTTTGCCGCCTTCAAATGTTATCTGAATCACAAGATCTTCAATAGCATCCTTCGTTGCAGAATTGTCAATGTTAATTTCCAGCATAACGTTGGAATCAAAAGTCGCTGCACTCGTAGCTGATGGAGCCAATAAACCC
Source organism: Cyclobacteriaceae bacterium (assembly GCA_025363495.1). Lineage (GTDB taxonomy): Bacteria > Bacteroidota > Bacteroidia > Cytophagales > Cyclobacteriaceae > ELB16-189. Next base: position 2,414 of record JANYDR010000172.1, read on the forward strand.
TGTGTGTTAACTACAAATACAAGGTTACCATAATTTGAAGGACTCAGGAATGCATAAAAGTCAGTAATGTCCGAGCTTTTACCAGTAACGGCGGGTGCATCTATATGATCCGCCGCAATAAGATAAACACCAGAAGTAACTGCGACCGAGCAGATAAGCGCAATAACAACTCTTCTTAAATTCGATTTTAATTTCATAGATCAGGTTTTAATTTGATTTGCGGTATTGATGATGTACGAGGTGATGTTGACTCTTGGATTTTTTTATTTCCTTCATCGATTATCGCTTGTTTGCAAAGTAAAGGATAACTCAGAAAATTTTATGCCATCCGTTTAATATTAGAGACGTATACCCTCTTTAGGAGGTTCTACTACCGTTAAATTGATTTGCTGGGACTCTTCTCCACAAATAAAAGGCCTCAATACTTTATGAATTAAGGGTAAAAAGTAAATCATTCCAGCATTAAAAAAAACCAGTAATTACATGAACAGCACTTCTGAACAAAGAAAATAGTTGCCTGTTAGTGAATATTGAGTACATATATTTTCAATACCTTGCCAATCTTTGACAAAGGAAAAAATATCGCCAGGACTAAAACCATAGAAGAAAGCGTATTAATTGAGCGGCTCTGCCAGCGTGATGCTGCGGCGCTCGATTATTTATACGATCATTATTCCGGAGCACTCTATAGCACGGTGCTGCGTATTGTTCGAAAAGAAGAAGTTGCAGAAGAGTGTCTTCAAGATGTATTCATTAAGATATGGGATCGAATAACCAGCTACGATTCCAGTAAAGGACGTTTGTTTACCTGGATGCTCAATATTGCCAGGAACCAGGCAATTGATAAAACGCGTTCTAAAGAAATGAGTCAGGGTAGAAAAACCGATGACATAGATAATCTCGTAAATAGAATAGACCGGCAGGAATCAGCAGAATCTTCGATAGAAACAATCGGCTTGAAAGAAATGCTGACAAAACTCCCCGAGGACCAACGTTTTGTAATAGACCATTTGTATTTAAAGGGTTTTACGCAGAGCGAATTGGCGGAAGAATTTGGCATACCATTGGGCACTATAAAAACGCGCACAAGGATGGCCATGAAAGAATTACGATCTATTTTAAATGTAACGTGAATATACAGGAATACATATCGAGCGGAATTTTAGAGTCTTATGCCTTGGGAGAGGTTACGGAGGCCGAACGCGCAAGCGTTGAGCAGGCGCTGAAGAAGTATCCCGAGATCCGTGAGGAACTCCAAAAAGTAGAGGAAACGCTGGAAATAGTTGCGTCTGCTACTGCCATTCAGCCTGCTGCTCATGTGAAAGAAAAAATCATGTCAACGATTAAAACAGCCAAGCCAGAGGCTAAAATAATTTCCTTGACCGGAGAACAACCTTTTTGGAAATATGCTACAGCGGCCTCTATCGCTATCGCCCTCTTCTCTTCTTATATGGCCTTTCAATACCGTCAACTGTGGAAAGCTGATTCTACAGAATTGGCCCAAATCAAGTCGGAAAATCAACGAATGGCGGAGGATTATAATGTAGTAAATCAAAAGCTGGATAAAATTCAGGGCGACTTATCTGTAATGGAGAGCATCGCCTTTACGAAGGTGGTGATGAAAGGAACAGCCAATGACACTAATGCACTTGCTTCAGTATATTGGAATTCCTCTACCCAGGAGGTTTTCTTAAGTATTCAGCAGTTGAAGGCCATCTCTAAAGATAATCAGTTCCAGTTATGGGCGATTGTAAACGGAAAGCCTGTTGATGCAGGTGTTTTTGATCTGAATTTTGCCGGGCTTCAAAAAATGAAAAATATTAATGGTGCAGTAGCCTTTGCAGTCACTATTGAGCCTCGCGGAGGCAAGGAAAATCCGACCATGGAAACAATGCAGGTCATTGGATCAGTTGCAACAAATCCTTCTTAGATAAATCCAGTTGTTTTAGTTGTTACGTAGGTAACCTCGTACTTCTGTAAAAACCATGGAAAGAATCGATTTTATACCATTCGTGTATGATCAGCAGGCAATGCTGGAAACTGCCTTCTTGATTAAAAGCCCGTTTTGAGGAATTAATTAATAAACCGGTAACCTCTCTTCATGGGCTTTAAGGTTCATTGGTACCCTGGTATTAACCGTTCGACGGACGCCACCAGCATTTATCAGTTTTTATTAACTGCTTAGGGTTATCAATAAATGTAAATCAGACTGTTATGAAAATGCCATCTGTCAAGTTTTACTACAACCGCGCCCGCATTTTTGGAGCGATGATTGTACTTAGTTTACTGGTATATTTAGTTGTCCATCTACTATTGACAATTTAATGAGCAAAGGCCGAAAACGAGAGACTATTTCCATTAAGGGCTATTTCAAAAGAGCTCGTCTTTTCGGTTTCCTTATGATCATAGTTCTGATACTTGCCATTGTGCTTTATTTATTAGGGATTTCTCTTGGCTAGCAAATAATTTTGTATTAAGCGATTCCTTAGGATTTTTATTCAATAGGACGTTAAATCTTACATGTGATGTCAGCTCCATCAGATGATCTTATATTATGCAATTGAATTTCGAACCTTTGCTTCGTTGTTACAATAAAATATGAAAATGAACTTACTGACGGGGATCCTTCTATGTTTTATATCTTTCTTCGGCTACTCTGAAGAACAAATCAAGGGTGTGGTAACAACAATCATCGATGGCAACACTATAGAACTTTCAACAGATGATCATGAAACTTATAAAGTCTTGCTCAATGGGATCGATAGTCCAGATCCTGGACAAAATTATGCTGAGCAGGCAAAGAGGCTTTTAGGAAAACTTTTACTCAACAAAGCAGTCACTATCACAATCCACGGTAAAGATCGTTTGGGAAATCGCCTTGGTGAAATTCATATTGACGGTTCACCAGACCCCCGACATGAATTAGTAAAAGAAGGTTTGGCCTGGACTTCTGAAAGGGAGCCAATTGCTGAACTGGAATTATTGAAAGAAGAAGCACGCTTAAAAGGCAAAGGGCTTTGGAAAGATCAAAACCCAACACCGCCCTGGATTTACCGTCGCCAGCAAACTTTGACACAACAGAAATCGAGCTAGGTCAATTGAAAATAAGCAAAAGGCATTGAGCAAAGACCCTGGTATATTTATAATAGAAATCCCTCTTAATGGGAGCTACTTACATTTTAGAAATACGATCTAATCTTCGCAAGCACTAAAATAAATTACCATCCCCTACGTTGAACCTTCGCTATGCAAGTGCTAAGGTATTTTTGTCTATTGGCTTTTTCTATTTCCTTCATTTTCGCTTCCGGACAAACATCCGGGCCTAATTCGCGTGAACCTGATAAAAAAAGATCCTATTATTCTCCGCAGCGGTCGACAGCCAAAAAGCTTCGAAAAGCAAAAGTCACCCATTCTAAGGAGTATGAATACTACGAACGCGTGGAAAAAGCAGCCAAAGAGAAGCAGCGGATCTTAAAAAAGCTGGGCACATCGCAATACTCCGATCCCCGTCATTTCGGTCACAAACGCATACCCAGGCGAAAACCGCCTTATAAAATGAGGTATTGCAGTGAATGTGGGATACGCCATTAAATTATCTGGCTGTTCTTCAGATAATTATCTTCACATCATCCTAACTTTGCAACATGAAGTTCAAGATGGTCCTGGTGATGCTTATATTTTCTGCTGCAATGGCTGTGGAGGTTCTTGCACAACAATCAAAGGAACCGGTCAAGTCAACTGATAAAAATTTTCCTTCTACTCTTCAGCCTGTCAATCCAGTAAAATATTACGGACCACGTAAAGAGAAAAAAAAGAAACAGAAAGGCACCGTGACCCATGATGCTCAGAATGAGTATTACAAACGGATAGAAAATACCTGGCGTGAAAGAGAAAAACGTGAAAAAACATACGAGCGCGGAGGAGGTGTTGACAAAATGAAGCCGCCCTACTTCGGTCATAAGAAGCCACCGAAAATCAGGCCGATTGAAAAAAGGAAATATTGTAAAGTGTGTGGCATCCGGCACTAGGAGAGAAAAGATGAAAGTTCGCGGTTTCGTAATAACTTACGGCAAGGTTAACGTCAACCACTTCTCTTGGACTTCACCAGAACCATAGAACATACTAACCTCAGCCCCACGCTCACCATACGAGATATCGACAGGCTTGTAGAAGAAGTAAAGCAATATAATTTGCTCGGTCTCTGTGTCCCTCCTTTCTGGGTTAAGAGGGCTAAACGTGAAATAGGAAATAGTGCTATCACATTGGTTACAGTAGCAGGCTTT
>JANYDR010000535.1 GCA_025363495.1 Cyclobacteriaceae bacterium
ATACAAAAATAGCGATATTTGGTTACTATTTATTAGTAGTATACTAAAGGTTAGTGGTATTTTTGAGGCTATTCCTGATTTCGTTTAATGTTGCTGAATGATTAGAAAAAGCATCCAACCTCCATCCAAAGAGCAATGCACGGCAAACCTCACCGCAGTCGGTGATGCGTTGTATGTTGTAGGTGGAAAATGGAAACTGAGGATCATCATTGCCCTTTCTGAAGGCAATAAACGATTTAATGAAATACAGAGGACCGTTACAGGTATTTCCGCGCGTGTCTTATCGAATGAGCTTAAGCAGTTGGAACAGAATAGCTTCATCACAAGAAAAGTGCAGACCGAGACTCCAGTGATAATTGAATATGAGCTAACTGAATATAGTCAGACTCTTGAAAAAGTACTAAACTCACTACGGGAATGGGGAATGATGCACCGGGAGAAGATCAAGACGGGAAAATTGTCTGGTCTATGATTTCTTTGATTTGTATTAAGGTGATTGGTACTTTCTATTCGTAAGGCGTTTGAAATTAAGGCTAGTCTCTCCGAAATTAATGAGCAGTCCTATTTCGAGATTATAAGCTTCGAGGTAATTATTGCCTGCGCAACATGAGCACTCTCTAATTCAATAACTGCTTTCAATTCAACGGAAATAATACTGCTAATGAGGATATCTACCCTTCGCTGACCAATTTACTGTTGCCTGTAAAATATCGGCGTTTTAAATTCTCGAATAAATGGAATGTCATTTAAAGTCATTTCCATTTCTAATGCTCTTGGTAAATAACTTCCTGAAATCCGTCGCAATCGGATGGTGTAAGTGTAATGTCCACATAACTAATATGTGGATATTACTACACAATGCGACTCTTGCAACCCTTTTCAGTTGCAACGGTCGAACGGCTCAATTTTTTATGTGATCAAAGAAAAATCTCATGAAAAACCGAGTTACCAAAACATTCATCGTAATAACTTTACTTATTTATACCGGCTTTAGCGCTCTGGCGCAGAGTAAAACCTGGAGTCTTGGACCGGAAGTTGGAGTAAGCTTCTCAAATTATGGAACAGATGCAGGATCAAATGATCTAAAAGCAGGCGCCATTGGAGGATTATTTCTAACATACAGTATTGAAAATACTTTCGGTGTCACTGCTAAACTTCTCTACGCACAAAAAGGCGCCTCCTTTCCATCAAGCAATACCAAGCAAACACTTAACTATATTGAAGTTCCAATTATAGGTCGTTTCTTCGTGAACAAAGTGGGCAAATTTCGTCCGAATGTTTTTGTGGGACCATCGTTTGGTTTTCTCACCGGGGTATCCAACAAAGTTGGCAGCGAAAATCGAGTGACGTTGGATAATTATACAAACACCTTCAACACATTCGATATGGGACTCACGGGAGGAGTTGGATTAAATTTCCTGATCGCAAGCGAAACATATCTTATAGTTGATGCCCGTTATACTCACGGATTTTCAGACATCACAAAAGCAGCGGGCGTAGTGAATAATAACTCACTTGTAGTTACTGCGGGAATTTCTTTTGGGTTCTGAAATCAGACGCTTTTATCTCTTCATATTTTTTCCAGAAGAAATAAGGAATGAACATTATTCCCAAAGCAATTATGGGGGCCACGACTTCAATTCCGCCATCGCCGACAAATGCACGGGAAGCAAACGCAAGTATAAAATTAAATGCAAAGCCGGCGTAAGCCCATTCTTTAATTGCATGGAATCTTGTTTGCAGCACCGCTATCACTCCAAGAAATTTAGCAATACCGGCGATGGTTAATAGATAGACTGGATAGCCCAGGTGATTCAATACATCGATGCCTGCCTGTTGTCGTGTTACCCCTCCAAAACCGTCCATCAGCATTAGCAAAGAGAAAAGACCAGTTGATATCCAATAGGTTGTCTTAATAGTTTTTGATTGCATATATTATTTTTTATTAGGTAAGTAGTTGATCATCCATTAGACACCAAATTTATTGGCAATATTTCACAATTAAGTTGGGTAAATGCGACAATCTTGGGAGGTGATTGCGAAAAAATTTTCGAATGTTTTAGCCGCAAGAACACAAAAGAATAATCTTAATTAAAGGAACTAAATTTCAAATTAAGACCTAAAATCTAAATTCAACTCCCAACGATTCTCCTTGGTGGCGGCAACGGAATAAAACCCGTCTCACCAGGGATCTTTTCAAATTTCTGTTCCCTCCAATTATTCTTTGCAGTTTCAATTATCTCCTTGCTCGTTGCCACAAAATTCCAATCAATAAAACGTTCCTCCGGAAAGGGCTCCCCGCCAAAAATATAAATAGTGGTATTCGGATGGATAACAAACTCACACAGCTTACTTTCCTTTGCCACAAGAATTCGTCTTGGTTCGTATGTAATTCCCTCGTTTTCAATTCCACCTTCCAGAATATATAAACCAGCCTCACCAAACAATTCATTTCCAAGCGTCACAGTCTCCCATGTTTTGCTTTTAATCTCAATGAAAAAGAGTTTACTATAAACAGGAACGGGAGATTTTCTACCAAACGCTTCGCCCGCAATTAATTTACAGGAGATATTTCCAATTTTCCATTCAGGAAGATCCTCTTTATTAATGTGAAAAAATTCCGGGTCCATCTTCTCAAGTTCTTTGGGAAGTGCTACCCAGATTTGAAGTCCATGCATGTGCTTGTCTGAATGCCGAAATGCTTCCGGGGTTCTCTCTGAATGTACGATTCCTTTTCCCGCCGTCATCCAGTTTACAGCTCCAGCTTGTATTTCTACAACCGTTCCCAAAGAGTCACGATGAAGAATATTTCCTTCAAATAAATAAGTCAAAGTGGACAAACCGATATGCGGATGAGGGCCGATATCAAGATTTTGATGGTCATTCATACTCACCGGGCCCATATGATCAATGAAAATAAAAGGACCTACCATTCTTCGTCCTCTGAATGGTAACAATCTGCCTACGAGAAAATTGCCGATGTCGGTAGGACGTTCTTCAATAATGATGCTAATGTTTGACATAAGTTTTCATGACGGTCTTCTTTATAGAACCATTTTATATCCTGAGCCATGCACTGTGAGAATGATCCTGGGCTGGTTGGGATTAGTCTCTACTTTTTGCCGAAGTCGCACAATAAAATTATCTACCGTACGTGTCGTTATCTGTTCTTCATAACCCCATACATTCTCAAGTAAATCATAACGACTGACCACTAGATTTTTGTTTTTGTATAGGTAGGATAATATCTCCAATTCTTTATGGGATAGTTTCACATCTGCCCCGTTCTCCTTTGCCTGGAATATTGCAAAGTCTACATGGAGACGGCCGATATCGACGAGTGTATCTTCCTTTTCCAAAACAATACTCTGACTTCTCCTCAGAATGGCCTTTACCCGTGCCAGCAGCTCCCTAACACTAAACGGTTTTGTTATATAGTCATCAGCACCTAATTCAAGACCAACTACTTTGTCAATTTCTTCGCCCCTTGCGGTAAGAAGGATAATGGGCGTGCGGATGCCGGCTGACCGGGCCGCTTTACATACATCAAACCCTGAAAGTTTTGGAAGCATCACATCTAATAATATAAGATCATAGCCTCCTGACTTTATTTTCAACAGGCCTGCTTCACCATCATTTGCCAAGTCGACTGTGTAGCTCTCCATTTCGAGATTATCTTTCAAGCCTAACTGCATAGCGGGCTCATCCTCAACTATTAATATGTTTATCATTGCCTAATTCATTTCTAATGGAAAATACACTGTGAACGATGATCCAACTCCAGGTAAGCTGACTACCGTAATTTTTCCACTCTGGGCATCAACGAGTTGTTTCACCAATGATAAGCCCAATCCGGTACCGGTAGTTTTCGCAAGATCGCCCGTAGATACGCGATAAAACTTATCAAAAATATGTTTCTGATCAGTGGAACTGATTCCTACACCATAATCTTTTACCACTACGTAGCCATAATTGTATTCTGAACCTATGGTAATTTCAATAAATTTTCTTGCAGCACTGTATTTTATTGCGTTGTCAATGAGATTAACGGTGATTTCAATAAAGGCTTCTTTATCCGCTTTCACTTTCACATTATCTTTCTCAATCAACGAATATTCAAAACCCTTATTAGTGAGATGAAAATCATACGTCTTCAAAATCTCCTTCATCTCTGCAACAATATAAAGTGGAACAGGATTAAGTACTTTTTTATTGGCTTCTGTTTGGCTAAAATTCAATATCTTATTAACAATACCCGAAAGTCGATGTGTTTCTTTACTGATGATCGCATAATACTCTTGTTTTTTTTCTTCTGATTTAACTCGCCCCATTTCAAGTGTCTCTGCAAACATACTTATCAAGGCAAGGGGTGTTCGGATTTCATGGGAGACATTGGAAACGAAATCAGCTTTATTCTGCGCCAGCTGAACTTCCTTTTTTACATTCTGAAAAACGAGAATTACGGCAATTATTAATATCACATCAAGTGTTATTAATAATATAAGGTTATTGAAAGTCCTTTCACTGATTAAATCCTGTATGGAAGATCCTTTAGTACGAATACCCAATGCATAATCGGGGAATAACCAGAAATCCTTTGTGAGGGCTTCAGCCTTCACAGAAGTGCTATCGGCAGATAGTGTTGAATAAACGGGTGCTGCCAATCCCTTGTTAAACGCAGATAAAATAAACTGATCTTTAGCGATCACCTGGAGTCGTGGACCTACGAGGTCCTGTATAAACGTGTCAGGATTTATAAATAATCCAACAACCTGGAAACCCCGCACAGGATCTTCAGTTATAAAAATTAAACACTCAAGATTTTCAGATCCGCCCCAGGCATAAGAGAGCAAGCCGACTTTCTGGAATCCACTTTTTTTATAAGATGTTAGCTGTTGTATTTGCTGATAATTATTAATGAGTGCATCATCCACTCTTCTTCGGAAATCCTGATTAACAGAATCCCGAGAGAAGATTGCCTGTCGTGGAACATTATCTGCTGTATCACAAATAAAAATGTAATTAAGAGAAGAGTTGTAGTCCAACAAACTCCTTATCCGTGGAGGGATTGAATCGTGGGTAACATCGTCCTTAATGCTCGTTTCTATTTTTGATATCCATCCGTTAAGAATATCGTCAGAGTATTGATTGACAGAAAATAAAATAGCTTCCAGTTGTTTGCTATAGATTTCCTGGATCATTTTCTCATCCTTGCTAAGGGAAGAAATTTCGTACACAGAAAAAAACAGGGCTGGCAGTAGAAATACCAATGCCAATAGCAGCCCGATTCTACGTGTAGATTTCATAAAACAATCTTACGATTATTTTCCATTCTTGTTCTGCCGCTTCTTGTCTGAAAACGGATAATCATGACCATTTAGGTAAACCCGTGACATCTTGTTACAAACCTTTACCGGTTGATGACATCTCCTTCTGGTGCGCTCCCGTTATTTGACTTGTAATCACACAACAGAATCATAAACAAAAAAATACCATGAAAATTCAAACTATCATCGCCGCAGGATTACTAGTAATCCTAAGCACTACGGTTGCTACAACCAATGCGCAGTCATTTGATGAACCAGCCGTTAAGATCCTTCCAACTAATCAAAAGGGAATTCTTAAAGTCCTGTATGCTTACGACGCAAATCAATCAGTGAAGATAACATTCTTTAACGATAAAGGACTGATCCTGTCTGATGAAGTAAAAGGAGAATCACTTAGCAACGGCTTCTCAAAGAAATATGATGTTCGCAATATCACATCGGAGAGCTTTTGGATAGAAGTCGCTTCTGATAACATATCAGTAACGTATAAACTCACTGAATCTATGGACCGTAAAACGTACGTGCCTTTTCTGGAAAAAACAACTTACAGCCATTCACTGGTTGCATCGAATAACTAGTTTGGGTTAAACTAGTTTGGGTCGTTTGAAGAAGGTGAATGTCTTTGGTCAGTCATTCGCCTTTCTTCAAACATTCAGTATTTTTATATAAAATTATCATCGTGAAGCTTAGCACTCTATTGTCCCTGACTTTCCTTTTATCTTCTGTATGCACAGAGGCGCAGATAATTAATCTGGAAGGCAATTGGAAGTTTCATATTGATGATAAATCGTTTTGGTCGTTACCGGATTTTGATGATTCAAAGTGGGGAGATATTCACGCTCCTTCTCCCTGGGAAGATCAGGGCTTCAATAACTATGATGGATTTGCCTGGTATCGTAAAAAATTTGATGGACGGAGGCTTGACAAAAACGAAAATTATTATTTGGGGCTAGGCTTTATTGATGATTGCGACGAGGTGTATTTAAATGGTAAGCTCGTCGGATTCTCGGGCTCTATGCCGCCCAGGTTTAAAACTTCTTATAACACTGAGCGCGAGTATAACCTGTCGGCAGATGCAATTAATTATAGCGGAGATAATGTCATTGCCATAAGGGTGTTTGATGTTGTACACGGAGGTGGCATCATTGAAGGAAATCTTGGGATCTTTCGCGGAAAGAAAAACAAGTTGTTATTGATTGATCTGCAGGGAATCTGGTCATTTACCACCAGCCGATCGGGAGCGCCGGTTGACAAAGACGCAACGTGGGAAAAATTAATGGTTCCCGGGGCATGGGACCATCAGGGTTACTCAGGGTATGATGGATTTGCCTGGTATAAGAGAACGTTTACTGTTCCAAAAGATTTTACCATGGAACCATTGCTGATGCTGATGGGACAAATTGATGATTTCGACAAAGTGTATCTCAATGGTATTTTAATTGGAAGTACCAATGATCACAGGTCTCTGGGAAACAGCAATTCGTATTCACAGGACCGTGTTTACAAGATTCCCGTTGCCGCATTAAAGAGAGATGGCCTCAACACAATTGAGGTGCAAGTCGAGGATATCGGGGATATTGGTGGATTCAGAGAAGGCCCGGTCGGCATTACAACGAAGACGATTTACGATAGATACTTTAATAGATAGTTTTTAATAGCTTAAAGCGAAAAACTTAAAGTATGGATTTGTTTTTATCTTTGATTCTCTATGAATCAATTATCAATCCTGCTGATAGAGGACGACCCGGACGATGTCGAATTGATGCATCAGGCATTTAAAAATGCAAAAACTGACTACTCAATTAAAGTTTTAGGGGAGGAAATACAGTAATCCCCTACCTGGAATCGTGCAAAAACTTTCCTAATGTTATCCTTTTGGATCTCAACATTCCAAAGCTTCATGGGCGGGATGTCCTTAAGCTTTTAAAAAATTCAGAGAGGTTTAAAAATATTCCTATTGCTGTTCTGACGACCACATCATCTTCCCGAGAACGCGATCATTGTCCGGACCTTGGCGCCGACCGCTTCCTGACCAAGCCATCTACGGTAGTTGGCTTCAATGAAACCGTAAAAGTTATTATGGGTGTCGCAAGCTTATGATCTGAGGAACAAATTAAGCAGTAAATAAAACACTATCTTGAAAAATAAACTTATCAATATGTTTCAATACGAAAAAGTTAGCTCAGAAGAAGCGATGAAATTATTAAGCTTCTCTATTCTGGAAGCAAAAAAATTTAATAAGCCAATCGCTATAGCAGTATGCGGACCTGAGGGCGAATTGATAGCTTTCATGAGAATGGATGGAACCAGCCCTGCGGCATCAAGAATTGCTCAAAACAAAGGTTACACATCAGCAATCGACCGGACAGAAACAAGCAAGATGGGCGAGCGCATGCGTGCCAATGATAATCCGGCATTCTGGGGCGATGAGAGGGTTACTGGTTTTGGAGGAGGCATTCCCATTATTCAAAATAATAAAGTAATCGGAGGACTTGGCATAAGTGGCTTACCAGAAGCAGATGATATTCGCGTTGCGAAAGATGCGATTAAAGAAGTATTTGGCTATTGATAATAAACTTTACAGAATACTATACCATTATTATATCCAGGCCTACTTAAAATTACTTAATTTTATTTCATAACGGGTTATTGTGATGGGGGCAAATTCATTAGTTGATAAATGGCGGCCCTCATTGGCTATTATCCTGGTATTATTAGTTGCCCTTTCGGCAATCTCCTCCTGTTCATCTTCAATAAAACTACTTAATAATCTGAGATCAGATTCAGGATATTGCGATCCTCCTATCAAATACTCCTATCTTGAAAGTTCCAGACCTGTTAAAGATATTTCAACGTTGCTGGACAGTTCATTGCTTAAAAGATATACTTATCGAAGTTTAATGATGGCCAACGCTTGCGGCATTCTCCCATTATTAACAGAACTTCAATCCGAAACTGCTCAAAGCAATGGATATCTTGACAAAAAGCAACGAATCATGTCGCGGCTACTACTGGTTTCTACAGAAATCGCCAGCACATCAGCAGAACTGGATTGCGAAAGTGAAAGAGCCAAGCAAGTTGCCTATTTTATTTTACAAAGAGAGAACCGTCGTGTCAGGACTCTTACTGTGGCTTCCATTGTAGTCGGTGCCGCTACCGGTATCGCCAGCACATCAGGCTCGCAGTCACAATCAGAAGCAATCGCAATCACCGGTGGAATCATAGGAGGTACTTTGGGATTAGGCGCTTTGTTTTCCAGCCGGCGTATATATTTTTCACACACCCGAAATCTTCTCACAGATTTCTGGGATGATGATCAAATCTCAATCGTATACCCTCCGTCGGTTTGGTATTTGTTAACGGAAAAATATTTCAGTAACGCACAAATTAATTCCATTAGCCATAACATGCAGGAGCGCTGGATAAAATTCGATGTGCTGGGACATGATGCAAAGGAAACCGAACAGCGCAGAAAGCTATTTTTCGGTGAGGGGGGAACTTACAGTTCGGATGAATTAACTACCCGCGCCCGGATGCTCGATCAGGTGCAGGCAAGCGTGCGATTAATGAATCAGGATTTACAAGTACTGATAATGGAACTGGCGAAGTAAGATTCTACCGTTGTGCTTAGGTCGGAAAACTAATTTTTATTTTTAGGTTCCTTGTGAAGGGCACTAAAAAACTCTTCGACAGTCATTTTATGAATGGCTAGTAATTTCATCAAGCTCTTCATTGTAAGGTTAGTTTTCCCCTTTTCAATCCTCCAATATTGCACTCTTGGTATTTCATAGTCGTAGGCAAAATCCTCATGACTTGTGTAACCCTTTTTTAGCCTGAGGTTGGTCAGCTTCAGACCGATTTTTTTAAGGGTGTCGTCTAGGGCTTCTTTTTCTTTCACAGAAGCCAAATTCAAAACAATTTCACGCAAATGTTACCTCTTATAATAATACCTCTTATAAGATAAATTCCTTATTCCTTAAATTGATATACCATGAAAGGATTTATAGACATTTTAAGGCTGTATGCTAATTATTGCCTGCTATTCAGGGGCGGCACTTCTTATGACAAGGTCCTTGGAGCTATTGGATGGGCTGCAATAATCACTTTTGCATACTCTGTTTTCCAGATCATTTTTAACAAACCCTCATCATGAAAACATGTGAAGAAATATTGAGTGACTTCAAAATAGTGCCGACCGAGCATCGCAAAGAGCTATTAAAACTAATACTGGCGGGCGGGAAAGAGCCATTTTCTCAGCAAGAGCTGGAGGAGCGTGTACAAACTCTTGATATTGCCTTTTCATCCAGCACTATTTTTACGACTCTTCTTTTATTTGTGTCCAGGCGATTGCTTAAATCCTATCCAGCACAGAAAGCTGAAAAACGAAGAGGAAGGCCAATAACATTATATGCCATTGAGAATTCGCTACTCAATTGATCTAACAATCCATCTCATTGTACGGGAAACCTGACTAAATCCATATTTGTAAAATTATCCGATCGGGAATGACCAATTTAGTCATGTTAATTATGACAAATGGAATCATTCGGAAAAGTTATCAAAAAACTCAGATCTGAAAGAGGGCTTTTATTAAGAGAAGTCGCCGCCAGTCTACAGATCGATCCTTCATTACTGAGCCGTATTGAAAGCAGCAACAAACATGCTACGCGTGAGCATGTTATTCGGCTCGCAGCAATTTTAAATACGGACGAAAATGAGCTTCTGATAAACTACCTGAGTGATAAAATCATTTATCAGTTACAGGGAGAAGAATTGGCAATCGAAGCAATGCTGGTTGCAGAAAAAAAGATCCGGTACTTTTCACCTGGTCATTTATCTGGCTCTTTGCCATCCAATCCTTTACCTGACTCCAAACCTGGCTTGTCACCTGGTACTTTACCTGATTCAGTCACAAAAGCTTCAATGAATAAAAATGAAGATGAATAAGACCAATACTACCACAAAGGGAAAAAATCGTCAAAGGCTTAAGAAAATAATCCGCAACGGGAATAAAATTGTTTTTAGCAAAGCACTCAGAGAGGAACTCATTAATTTCATGGAATTCCATTGCTCCCGTCGTTTTTCAAATAATCTTCGAACACTATTAATGGATTTCTTAATGTCTGAAGGAGCTACTGAGGCAAACTATCTTCAGGACCTTCTATATGATCTACAAGGTCTTTTTTCTCTTATAGATGTAATTGAAAAGGACAGGGAAACTAACACCTGACGGCTCTTTTTATCCAATTTTTAAACAATTGTTTTATTTAGAAGTTTTTATCAACATGAAACTTGACATAAAAAATTCGAGTTGCTGCCCGAATCGTAAGAAGAATCTCTTGTTATTTTTTCAAAGGGCCAATCAGGTCCCATAGATTGCCATAGAGATCAGCAAAAACCGTTACAGTCCCATAAGACTCGTCCTTGGGTTCCCTGATAAATGTGACTCCTTTTTCTTTCATTGAGTTGTAGTCTCTCCAGAAGTCATCGGTTTTCAGAAAAAGAAAAACACGCCCACCAGTTTGATTTCCAACTCTATTTAATTGTTCATCTCCCACTCCTTTGGCAAGTAACAAGGAACATTCTGACCCCTGAGGTGATACAACAACCCATCGCTTCGCCTCAGTTTGTTTTATGTCTTCAACGAGAATGAAATTCAGTTTTTCTGTATAAAACTTAATGGCTTCGTCATAATCGCCTACCACCAAAGCTATATGGGCTATCTGTTGCTTCATGTGAATATAATTTTCAATCCTAATCAATCATGGTATATCGGTAAACATGGAATGTTGTGTTGCAGTATGAAAATTCCTCCACACTCTATTTATTTCCAAGTCTAAATTAGTTGCTATGAGTCCGCAGTAAGGATATAGTTCGTCGACCATATTTCGCGAAGCAGTTGCTAATTGGTAACTGCATTCACTTACCTGACCAAGTTGCTCAGCAGGAATCGTTTTTCCTGAATCACAAATACTCCAGGAAGTTTCCAGAGCTTCATAGAATGATTGACGATGATACTGAAGTGCCTTCATGGCCTTCTCCAATTTTTGAAACCGGATAAGTCCTTGTGATTCTGTGTATTGATTCCGCTCGTTGCGCTCGTTGAATAAAATCCCACAAAGATCCAGAAACCGGATCGCCATCCCCGAAAGGTTTGCAGTAAGAGTTACTGCTGCCAATTGTCGAAAAGGATACCGATAAAAAGTATTTTTGATGATAGCGTGTTTTGCATCGATAAAAAAACTTCTGTTTTGCGGGATGGTTATGTTTTTTACTTCAAAATCATGACTCCCGGTAGCCATCATACCCATACTTTTCCACGTGGCATGAATCTGCACTTCATCCTTTTTAAATAAAAATGATTGAATAACCGATACGCCATCCTCCTGCAGAACAGTTTTTCCTTCATTTATAAGCACACAGTTTGCAGTAAACACCGTTGCGTGAAGAGAGCCACTCGCATACTTCCAATATCCACTAACTTTATAACCATTTTTAGTCAATTGTGCAGTCCCTGTAGGAGCGCCGCTTCCGGCAAAGCAAACATTTACGTCAGAAAATACTTCATCACTAAGCTCCTTATTTAAAAATCCAACAAACCACGCCGCCCCACTGCAAAGTGTCACTACCCACCCTGTGCTTCCATCAGCACAGCTAAGAGCTTCTTCAATTTTTACCCCTTCGGGAAGTGAAAATTCAAGACCGCCATATATTTTAGGTACAAACATGCTGAACCATTTCTCCTGGTGGATGATGGACAGTTGATCTGGGTGTAGTTTGCGTAAAGACTCCGACTCCAATGCAACCGCCCGGATCGAATCCGTCAACTCTTTTTTAATAAATACGGATGGATGTTCTATTTCGCGCATAGTTAATAAAATAAGCAAGGTGAAATAAAACAGTCTATCACAACTTTACGACTTGTTGTCGCTTTTTTAATTTCCTGATCCAATCAATATAACCAAAGCAGGCGACGATAAAAAGAAATGAAGTAAGCAATGCAAACATGACCAATTCTTTTTGAAATAATAATGGTATTGCAAACGCATTGGAAATATTAAGCAATAGCCAATTCTCAACCTTGCGCCTGGCAAGGAGCCACATACCCGCCCAGGCTGTCGAACTTATCCAGGCATCCCAGACAGGAACTGTCGAAGGTGTAAGGTTTTTAAGAAACAAATAGAGAAACAACCAACCCATAAACACGATCACCGCAGTAATCACCCACTCTTTCTTATTTGCTTTCGTTATTTCCACTGGCGGGCTATTCTTCTTTTTTATCCAGAACCACCAGCCATAAACACTCATTACCAGATAGTAAACATTCAGAAGGCTTTCACCATATAATTGGGATTGAAACAAAACAAAAACAGATAATACCGTGGCTATAATACCCGCCGGGTACAACAAAATGTTATTGGCCTTTGCAAGCAACACTTCCGAGACACCAAAAACCAAAACTGCCCACTCAGCCACACTGGTTTGGGACATCTGCCTGACCAACAGATCAAGCCATTCCTGAAAACTCATATGAATAAAGGTAGAATAATTGCTTCGCTATTTTTTTAACTTTATTGGTACAAGAAATCATTATTTTATGTTCATTATAAATCTGAATTACATAGTTCCACTGGAAAAGCTCGATGCTCACATGGGTGCTCATGTAAAATTCCTCAAAGAGTATTATAAAAAGAATGTCTTTGTCGCCTCCGGGCGGAAAGTTCCGCGCACAAGTGGAATAATTCTGGCGCTGGCCAAATCAAAAGATGAAGTGGAGCATATCATCAGCGAAGATCCTTTTTATAAACATAAACTGGCGGAGTTCAGTGTTACAGAATTTTTAACGTCACAGTATCATCCTGAACTTAAGAAGCTGTTGGAAAAGATTTGAGAATTATCGTGCCGTTAGAAATTTGAAAATGGAAATTCGAGGTCCTCGGGCCGTATACTTTCACCTTGTCAGGCCAATAACTTTGTAGTATAATTGGAAACTTACCCAGCCTATCCATGAAGAAATCAGTCCTCACACTCACCCTTTTACTATTGATTACGGGTGCCTACTCCCAGGAAGCCTTCCGTCGTTGGAGAAAGACCAATCAAATCAGGCTTGATAAGTATGATAAGATCCTTCCAGAGGCAATGAGGGAGAACAATATTGATATGTGGATTGTCATGTGCCGCGAGGGAAACTTTGATCCGCTGTATTCCGACATGGGTGAAGGATATGTTGGTCATAATGGATATTACATTTTTACGGACACTGGCAAACCCCGCATTGAGAGAGCTGTTCTAGGTATTGAAGGTTACCTCCTCGAAGAAACAAAGGCTTACGATTATTTCGGATCGGAATCTGAATTGAAAGACTTTGTTATCAAAAGAGATCCAAAACATATTGGTTTAAATACGTCGAAAGACATTGGTGGAGCAGATGGAATGTCATACACGGGAAGAACTGAGCTGGCGCAATTGCTTGGGAAGAAATATGAAGACCGTTTTGTGTCCGCGGAAAAATTAGTATCAGACTTCAGATCAAGACATGTGGCAAGTGAAATTGCGGGGTTTGCCGAAGCTGGAGATTTCTCCTATCAGCTGGCTGAACGGGCGCTTTCAAATGAAGTCATCAAACCTGGAGTTACCACATTGGAAGATGTTGCCTGGTGGATGAAAGAACAATTGTTTAAAAATAATTTATACTCCTCATTTGGTATGCCTTCCGTTTATGTAACGGGTCCGAACGGAATTGCAGCCACCTCAACTGATCGCATTATTCAACGGGGTGATATTCTCATGCTTGACTGGGGTGTTGGATTCATGAATTTTTACACGGACATGAAACGAATGGCGTACGTATTAAAAGATGGTGAAAAAGATGTTCCTAAAAGTGTTCAAAATGCTTTCGATCAGGCACTAAAAGTAAGAGATGTTGTAACTAGTAGTATTAAGCCAGGGATCACCGCCAAACAAAATGAAGAAAATATATATAAGGCGCTTCAAGGTGCAGGTTATTCGCGTATCGAATTCAACAAACCAGGCGCCGATGAAAAGACTGACGTTATCATTGGCTGTCACTCAGTTGGGGATTGGGGACATGGTACAGGGCCCTCCATCGCATTCTTTAATCCTGTACAGATCAACTATGTAATTAAACCCACAAATTTTTTATCGATTGAACTATTCGCATACACCCCTATGCCGGAATGGGGAGGGAAAAAATTACGAATTCCACTGGAAGACGATGCCGTTGTAACGGAGAGAGGCGTTGAATGGGTATATCCCGTAAACCGAAGAGTGCTTTTGATAAAATAAATAAGGCAAATTATCACTGTGTGAAAATTCCTAACATCCTATTGTCCATCATGTTTATAGGGTTCACGGTTCTTCAATTCAACGATCCGGACCCTATAACATGGAGTCTAATTTATGGGATAATGGCACTTGTCTGCATGATGGCTGCATTTAGATATTACATAAGAAGACTAATGTTGATTCAGGCCATTGCTTATATAATATATGCTGCTCTTTTATGGCCGGGAGTTATGCAATGGTTAAGATCACCTGATAAGTCAAAACTTTTCGATGATCTGGCAAAGATGGAGTTTCTCTATATTGAAGAGACACGCGAGTTTATTGGCCTTCTTATCTGTCTGACTGTTCTTGCATTTTATTGGTATAAATTCTCACGTAGCAAGCCACGTTAGTCAATTGGAAATACAGTAAAGCCTTGCATCTTAGTGAAAATATTTTCCCATCTTTCCTTCAGGATCCAAGAACTCAAACGTATTTGACACTTGAATGGGGTTTTGGATGCGAAAATCTCCATAGGAACATGACTATTTCTTAACAGGCTTTACAGGCATTTCAGCTTTCAGATTTTCTGCTACCAGCACTACAAAATCTTTTCCTTTTACAAAACCATTCTTTCCCCAATCAACATCATACTTATCAGTGATGCCCATCGCAGGGATATCCTCCACTTTCTTCCCTTTCTTCAAAGCAGCAGCGACTTGATCACGAATATCGACAAGCTTGTCTCTGAAAATTTTAACATCCGCCTTTGTTGCCAATTCGCCATGCCCTGGAATAACTTTTGAGTTGTCATCAAGTAAAGACAACGTTTTGTCCAGTGAAGTTAAATAACCTGTGAATGATCCTCCTGTTGTTAAATCGACAAAGGGATATCCACCGCGTGTAAAAGTATCGCCTGTATGAAAGACATTTGCCTTCACAAAGTGAACCAGAACATCTCCGTCAGTATGACCCGGGGATAAATGTATTAATTCGACGTCCTCATCATTCAAATGGAAAGACATACGGTCGCCAAATGTCACAACGGGCCACGCATCCTTATCACGCGGAGGCGTTACCTTTTTTGAAATTGGATTGACAGATTCTTTCATCATTCGCTCCCTGACCTGATCATGTGCAACAATGGTAGCATCCATGCGTTTGAAGTTCTCATTACCGCCGGAGTGGTCACCGTGAATATGCGTATTAATCAAAAATCTAATCTCTCCCGGGTCGATTGTTTTGATAGCTCCGTTTATTTTATTGGAAAGTGGCGCAAACTGGTCATCAACCATTAAAGTTCCTTCCTTGCCAACCAGTACTCCTATGTTTCCACCTGCTCCTTTGAGCATATAGATGTTGTCCGTTATTTTCTGAGGACGGATTCTGAGAGTGTCAAAATTTTGTTGAGCCAATACCTGGATTGAAAATAAAATCACTAGGCTTAAAAATGCCGTTTTCTTCATAAGGATAGGTTTTTCGTAAATATAAAGCAAACTAGTTCTAGTGTCAATCAGCAAGAAACAGGTTGAAAAGGCTTTTCAAACCAACCACCTTTGATCAATCAAAAAACAATAGCTTTATGATCGTGTCAACCGAAACCAACATCAATTATCAACGCATTGAGCAGGCAATACGTTACCTGGAAGAAAATTTTCAGCGTCAACCGGAGCTTGACGAGGTAGCCGAAAAAGTACACTTAAGTTCCTTCCACTTCCAGCGTATTTTCACCGACTGGGCCGGTATAAGTCCCAAGCGATTCCTCCAGTTTTTAACAGTAGATTTTCTTAAAACAAAACTTCAGGAATCAAAAAATATAGTCGAGGCCGCCGAATCTGCCGGGTTATCAAGTCAGTCGCGCGTGTACGATCTCTTCACAACTCTTGAAGCCGTTACTCCACAAGAATACAAACTTCGTGGATCAGGTATTCGGATCGAATATGGCATTCACGAAACTCCTTTTGGAACATGTTTAATAGGAGTAACCGAAAGAGGTATTTGCTGGTTGTCATTTGTAAATATTGATGATGATCCAAAAGTAGAAATGGAAAAAATGAAGGAGCATTGGCATCAGTCGGTTTTTCATCAGGATCAGGGACTAACGTCAGTATTTATCGAGCAAATTTTTAACCGCCCGCTTGCTGGACAGGCAGGCCAAGGCGCAGCCGCGCAAAGTAAAATCCACGTTTTCGTAAAAGGAACAAATTTCCAGATAAAAGTTTGGGAAGCCTTGTTGCGTTTACCTATTGGAAGTGTAACAACGTATCAGAATATTGCTGAGCGGATAAAAAATCCTAAAGCGATGCAAGCAGTGGGATCAGCAGTGGGTTCAAATCACATTGCCTATCTAATACCGTGTCACAGAGTGATCCGCAAAGACGGAATTCTTGGAGAATATCGCTGGAGTGCACCAAGAAAAAAAAGTATTATTGGTTGGGAGATGGCGAAGGCGTCTTGACCGGGATTCGTAGGATTTAAGGATTATAGGATTTATTCGAACTCCAATCCCATAATCCTTGAATCCGAGGAATCCTATTCAGGTGGCCCACTGCTTTCCAACTTCTGAATAAGGCACACAACCCCTGAAAGGACCTGGTACCGTCTCATATTTTAAAACTTTTGTTGCACCGGGTTCACTTGTAAAGAATCCCAATATGGTAAGTTCCTTCGCTTTCAATATGAAAGGCTTTTCACCTGCAGCGGCACCCCACCATCCGCCTGACAGTCCTTTATCAAAATTGGCGAGAGCTGCATCATGATATTTCTTAACGTGAGCGACGCGATTTTCGGGCTTGCATTCCGCAAACGAATCACCGTACGTTTTCTTTGCATCCTCATCAAATTCTGTAAGACCTTTCAAAAACGAGTCCTGATCTTCTTTGTGGTAAACTTCTTTCAGCATGCTGTCAATGAATGCAGGGACACCAGCATCTTTCGCACCTGGAGTTGATGTTTTTGGGATGATGATCTCAGAAAGCTCACTCATCAACGCAGCCTGATCTTCTGAAAAGAACTCAGGTTTATAAGTAAGTTCAGGCTTTGCTTTACATCCATTTAAAATTCCCGCCAAGGCCGGCCCTGTGATCGCGTAGCCAAGCACTACAGCAGTTCTTTGAAGTACTTCTCTTCTATTCATATTGAGTGAGTTTTTTCTAATTACTTTAAATTACCCTTCTTCAATTCGCTTACAGCATGATCTGCAGCGCGAGCCGTCAATGCCATGTAAGTGAGTGATGGATTCTGACAAGCAGAAGAAGTCATAGATGCTCCATCCGTCACGAACACATTAGGCGCTTCATGTACCTGGTTCCATCCATTTAACACGGAAGATTTTGGATCCCTGCCCATTCTTGCAGTACCCATCTCATGAATACCTAGTCCGATGTTATCAGCATGATCAAATGTTTTCACATTCTTAAACCCTGCTGCTTCCATCATTTCCGCCGCCGCAGCCATCATGTCTTTGCGCATGACTTTTTCGTTGTCCTTCCACTCAGCATCAACGTTTAATGTTGGCAATCCAAAAATATCTTTCTTGTCTTTATTAATGGTAACACGGTTTTCAGAATAAGGTAGGCATTCACCAAAACCTGTGATGCCAAATTTCCAGTCGCCAGGAGTTGTGAGCGCATCTTTCAAGTCTGCTCCGAAAGACATTTCCGCCACACCTCGCATCCAGTTTTCTCTACTTCCACCTCCCTGATATCCGAATCCTCTTACATAATCTGTACGCTTATCACTACCGACATTTCTAAACCGTGGAATATAAATTCCATTAGGCCTGCGTCCGATATAATATTTATCCAAAAATCCATCAACATCCCCCTCTGCACCTGCACGATACTGATGATCCATCAGGTTACGACCTAACTGATCGCTGGCATTTCCCATTCCGTTAGGGAAACGGCTTGAAACCGAATTCAATAAAATGAAAGTGCTTCCCAATGTAGAGGCATTGAGGAATATAACAGGTGCGAAAAAATCAATTTCCTCTTTTGTTTCCGCGTCCAAAACTTTAACACCAATTGCTTTTCCTTTTGTCTCATCATAGATAACGGAATGGACAATCGAGTATGGTCTCAATGTCATGTTTCCGGTCTTCATCGCCGCCGGCAATGTTGACGCATTTGCACTGAAGTAAGCTCCGTACGGACAACCTCTTCCACATAAATTTCTTGATTGACATATTCCACGGTTGGGGTCATGCGCGAGTGCTGCTGTCAGGTGAGCAACTCGTCCAATGGTAACTTTCCTTCCACCAAATTTCTCAGCCACCTTATCGCGAAACTCCTCTTCAACACAATTCAATTCCATCGGAGGTAAAAACTTTCCGTCCGGAAGATGTGCTAATCCTTCTGCTCGTCCACTTACGCCAATGTAGGATTCGACATAATCGTACCATGGCGCCATATCTTTATAACGAACGGGCCAGTCAACACCATGACCGTCCTTACTATTAGCTTCAAAATCCAGATCCGATAAGCGATATGTTTGTTTACCCCAGGTGATCGAACGGCCTCCAACATGATAGCCACGGATCCAGTCAAAGGGCTTAACTTCTGTATAAGGATTTTCAGTGTCTTTAACCCACCAGTGCTTATTGGATTGGTTTACCCAATTTGTTCTTTTCTGCACGGGATAAAATTTCATTTCTTCCTCAGAAAGCTGGTCAGCATGCGGAAGTTGCCATGGGTCTTTCGTCATGGTAGGATAATCTTTAACGTGCACTACATCACGTCCGCGCTCCAATACCAGTGTCTTCAATCCCTTTTCGGTCAGCTCTTTTGCCGCCCAGCCCCCACTGATACCGGTACCCACTACAATAGCATCATAGGTGTTCTTCTTTTCTGCATCAATATTCAGATTCATAGGTCAGGAGATATTATTTAATTCAAAGTTAGCTTTTCTAAAATCCGGCCCTATACCATTTATATATTTATTTAGGGCCATTACGGTAGTGTTTGACGCCTTTTCGCAAACTTTATTTAGTAGTTTCGTCCATCATTATCTTTATGAAGCTTCTTCAACAACTTTGTTCGATTCCCGGCACATCCGGACATGAGTCAGCCGTAAAAGACTTTCTGCTACGTTATATTCAAAAAGAAAAAAAGAATTGGAAAGTCAAACCGGAAATTTTTCATGGCGATGGATTTCAGGATTGCATCGTTTTAAAATTCGGCAAACCCCGCACCGCAATCTTTGCACACATGGACAGTGTAGGATTCACAGTTCGTTATTTTAATCAACTTCTCTCTGTAGGAAGTCCCGATGCTGAAATTGGAACGAAACTTGTCGGACACGATAAGCAAGGCCCCATTGAATGTGAACTGGATTTCGATAAAGATCAACACGCGTTGTATAAATTTGGAAGGCCTATTGAACGAGGTACTCCCCTATCATATAAGATAGATTTTAAAGATTCAAAAGATTATATCGAAACGGCATATCTGGATGATCGTCTTGGGATCTATACGGCGCTTAAAGTTGCCGAGAAATTAAAAGATGGTGTGATTGTGTTTTCCTGTTGGGAAGAGCATGGCGGAGGCACCGTTCCTTATCTGGCAAAATTTATTTACGAGTCGTGGAATGTTAAGCAGGCATTGATCTCCGACATCACATGGATCACCGATGGAGTCCAACATGGAAAAGGAGTAGCAATTTCCTTACGCGATCGCAATATCCCTCGAAGGGAATTCATTGATCGCATTATTAATATTGCTGAAAAACATAAAGTGCCTTATCAATTAGAGGTGGAGGGAATGGGTTCAAGCGATGGCGGTGAATTACAACGTACCTCATATCCATTCGATTGGTGTTTTGTTGGCGCTGCGGAATTACATCCACATACACCGCATGAAAAAGTGCATAAGAAAGATATTCAGTCAATGATTGATTTGTATGAATGGGCGATGAAGGAACTCTAGCTAATTTGAAAATTTCTTTCCTGCCAAATATGGATGTAGTTAGTGACAAACGGTACAGCGGCTTTTTTGCCACGGATAGCACGGAGCTTCTGCTGAAACGATTTTAATAGTAAAGAATTTTCACAGATGGATGCAGCTTAGCTGCACATCCGCGAAATCCGTGGCAAAGAATTTTGGTGTCTCTCTGCGATCGGTGGAAATACTCACTACGGGCAATGAAATACGACTTGACAAAGCAGGACTAATTAACACTAACCATAACTAACAAATCAACTGATAACCTATTCTCAAATTTCAAATCCTCAAATTTCAAATTGATATGTCATCACGACGAGACTTTCTAAAAACAACTGCAATTGCTGGCGCCGGCTTCAGTCTTCTTTCACCAGAACAATTATTTGCCAAGGATAAAGATTCCAAACTTCGTTTAGGTTTCATCGGAGTCGGCTTGCGTGGACAAAGTCATCTCGAACTTGCTTTAAGAAGAAATGATGTTGACGTTGTGGCCCTCTGCGATATCCAGCAACGAATGATGGATATGTCACTCGATCTTGTAAGCACATCAGGCAGGCCAAAGCCACAGATTATTCTCGATGGCCCACAGGGTTATAAAAAGTTGCTGGAGAACAAAGACATTGATGCCGTTATAATTGCAACTCCCTGGGAATGGCATACAGTTATGTGTCTTGACGCGATGAACGCTAAGAAATATGTTGGTTGTGAAGTGATCACCGGGATGACTATTGAAGAGTGCTGGGAACTTGTTCACACAAGCGAGCGGACAGGCATGCCGTTGATGATGCTGGAGAATGTTTGCTATCGTCGAGATGTGATGGCGGTGATGAACATGGTGCGACAGAATGTTTTTGGTGAGCTTGTTCATTTACAGGGAGGTTATCAGCACGACTTACGTGAAGTAAAATTCAACGATGGCAAAGGACCGTATGGAAATGGTGTCGAGTTTGGTGAGAAGGGATTCTCTGAAGCTCAGTGGCGTACTCAACATTCTGTCAATCGCAACGGTGATCTTTATCCAACGCATGGAATTGGCCCGCTTGCCATGATGACTAACATTAACAGGGGGAATCGTTTTACACAGCTCGTCTCTTATTCTTCCAAGGCACGTGGCCTTCATGAATACATAGTAAAAAAAGGTGGTGAAAATCATCCAAACGCTAAAGTGGAATTTAAATTAGGTGATGTCGTCACTACAATGATTCGAACCGCAAAGGATGAGACAATATTATTACAGCACGATACAAACCTTCCAAGACCTTATTCAATTGGATTTCGCGTTCAGGGCACGAATGGAATCTGGATGGATGTCAATAAATCTATTTATATCGAAGGACAAAGCAAAGAGAGCCACCGATGGGATGATGCACAGGCATGGCTTGACAAATATGATCATCCACTATGGAAAAAATATGGTTCAGACGCGGCAGGTGCCGGTCACGGAGGTATGGATTGGTTCGTGTTGAATGCGTTTGTGGAATCAGCTAAACTAAAAATCAATCCACCGCAGGATGTTTATGATGCTGTTACCTGGAGCGCGATTACACCGTTATCAGAAACTTCTATTCAACTCGGAGGAGAGAGTGTGGCGTTTCCGGATTTTACACAAGGGAAATGGATGAGTCGAAAAAATGAGTTTGCGATGGATGATAAGTTTTAGATAGTAAAAGGCTGTAATCGGTAAATCAGTAATCAGTTAGAACATCCCATTCGGTACAAAGTTACGCTTCGAACTTAGAGTTCCGATCCGGAAGTTTGAACCCGGGAAAACATATATCTTTGTGCTGTTGTTATATCGAACATGAAGATTAAAGACCTCGAATTCAAGAAATTTATACCGGCAGACAAGATTGAAAAAAGAATCGCAAGTCTTGCCAAACAGATAAATAAAGACTACGCCGACAGGACACCTCTATTTCTACCCGTGCTGAATGGTTCGTTCATGTTTACCTCGGACTTGTTAAAAGATATAGAACTCCTCTGTCGGGTCTCATTTGTAAAAATTTCGTCGTACGCAGGCACTAATAGTACAGGCCAATTTAAAACCCTCATTGGTCACGACGAAAGCCTTTTCGGGCTTGACATCCTGATCGTGGAGGACATAGTAGACACAGGCCTGACTCTTCAGAAAATTATGGAGGATCTGAAAGATCGCGGCGCCAAGTCTGTGGAAGCTATCGCGCTGTTTCGTAAGAAAGACGCCCGGGAAAAAAGTATCGAAGTGAAGTATGTTGGCTTCGAGCTGGAGGACGAATTCATTCTTGGATATGGATTGGATTATGATGGACTAGGGAGGAATTATAGGGATGTTTATAAGACGTTAACGAGTACGCAATAGGCAAACGGCAGTAGGCAAAGTTTATCTATACAATACAGTCTTCCGATATTATTAACTTGGCTCAACCAACTCTGTTGGAGGCACCTTGCCTACTGATTCTTTGCCTATTGCCAACCGGCTCCCCCATTTGGAGAGAGGTCTCTCGTGAAGTATCTTCGCAATCTTTTACTTTATTTTAAAGGATATGATCAACACTGTAATCTTTGGTCCGCCCGGTGCAGGTAAAGGCACGCAAAGTGATAAACTCATTCAGAAATATGGATTCATTCATATTTCTACCGGCGATCTTTTTCGCTGGCACACAAAGAATGACACTCCGTTAGGCAAAAAGGTGAAAGAGATCATGAATAGCGGAGCCCTTGTACCGGATGATATCACCATTGCGATGCTGAAGGAAGAGCTTGACAAGAACCCAAATGCAAAAGGTTTTCTATTCGATGGATTTCCGCGTACTGTACCACAAGCGGAAGCACTTGACCGTTTCATGAAGGAAAATGGAACAGCGATCCATCATGTTATTGCATTGGATGTAACGGAGCAAGAGGTACGTGGTCGCATTGCAAAACGAAGAAATACAGAAAATCGTGTGGATGACGAAGAAGAAAAACTCAATAAACGTATCTCTGAATATTTTGGCAAGACCATTCACGTTCTTCCTTTCTACAAAGAGCAAAAGAGATTAAATACAGTGGACGGCATTGGAAACATTGACGATATCTTCAAGAGTATTTGTAAAGTAATAGACGCTTAAATCTGTTACCGGTCACCGGTAACCAGTGACCGGTAACTCGCAACCATGTCCAATCCCAATTTTATTGATTATGTAAAATTCCGTTCGAAGTCCGGTAACGGAGGAGCGGGATGTTTACATTTCCATCGTGAAAAATTCATTGAGAAAGGCGGACCTGATGGTGGTGATGGCGGACATGGTGGCCATATCATTCTACGAGGTAGTTCCAACATGTGGACACTACTCCATCTCAAATTCAGGAAACATATAAATGCAGATGACGGAGTCGGTGGAGAAGGCCAGGACCGTACTGGTGCCGATGGTAAAGATGAAATCATTGAAGTGCCACTGGGTACTATCGCTCGCCGCGCTGAAAACAATGAATTTGTTTGCGAGATTAATAAAGACGGTGAAGAAATTATACTAACACCCGGCGGTCGTGGTGGAAAAGGAAATGCATTTTTCGCAACTTCCACGAAGCAAGCGCCACAATACGCGCAGCCTGGCGAACCAGGAAGAGAAGAGTGGATCATTCTTGAGTTAAAGTTATTGGCAGACGTGGGACTGGTTGGATTTCCTAATGCGGGAAAATCGACATTACTTTCCGTTGTCTCTGCGGCCAAACCAAAGATTGCTGATTATGCTTTCACGACATTGACGCCGAACCTGGGAGTTGTTTCCTATCGGGATAATTTGTCGTTTGTGATGGCTGATATTCCAGGACTTATTGAAGGGGCTTCTGAAGGCAAGGGGTTAGGAATACGTTTCCTGCGTCACGTTGAAAGAAATTCTCTTTTGCTGTTTTTAGTAGCGGCTGATTCTCCCGATATAAAGAAAGAGTACGACATATTATTGAACGAACTTAAGCAATACAATCCCGAGCTGCTTGATAAGAAACGACTGCTTGCGATTTCAAAATCAGATCTACTGGACGACGAACTGAAAGACGCTATAAGAAAGGAGATGCCTAAGAATCTTCCTTTCACATTTATTTCCTCACTGACGAATTTGGGTATTGCGGAGTTGAAGGATTTGATCTGGAAGGAGTTGCATTAAGTCGGGTCAGAAATAATGACGCCCTATTTTATCCAAATGATCAATTAATTGAATAATGGCTATTTTCATAAGTTTCAACCAGAGTTGAAATCAGATCCAATTTGGCGAAATCCTGAGTATCTTCTTTAGGATCCAATGCAATAAGGTCATCGATCCTCTTGAGCGCATCTCTGTAATCTTTTTCGGTTTGAATCGGGGTAACATTCATAGGTAAATCTAAGGTTTCGTCATCCTTATGTCGCAAGTTCAAATTTACCGACCTAATGCCTAATTCCGAATGCCTAACCCCTCTCTTTTCCGTGCGCTCCCTGTTCAATTTTGAACAATATGTTTAGTACAACCTGCAACCTTTCCTGAAATCCACGGTATTTGAATCTGGCACAATTATTAATACTACAAATAGGAATTAATTATCCGGCCTATGAAGAAATATCAACTTGGCGAATTCGAAGAAGTGGTGATGCTCACTGTAGGAATCCTGCACCTGGAAGCCTACGGGGTTTCGATTAAAAAGGAAATTGAATCACGCCTCAACCGCAATGTAAGTGTCGGCGCACTTCAAACCGCCCTGAAACGACTGGAGGACAAAGGCTATCTCAAATCCCGCGAAGGTGAAGCCACGGAAGAACGCGCCGGCAGACCGAAAAAATATTTTCAAATAACGGCATTAGGCAAGCGAGCAATGGAACATACGAAGAGCACAAGAGATGAATTGTGGAGCGCAATACCAAAGATGGCGTTGAACCTTAAGATCGTTGGTAACTGGTAATCAGTGATCGGTAAGAGGTAATCGGCAAAGTTGACAATGGAAAAAGTACCACCAAAACTATTCCATGACTTCTTCCGATGGTTTTGTCATCCTGAGTTAAGAGATCATATCGAAGGGGATCTAATAGAGTTGTATCGCGAAAGAGAGAAAGAATCAGGAAGAAGTAATGCAGATATAAAATTTATAGTCGACGTGATGATGCTCCTTCGTCCGGGGATTATCAAACCAACAGAAGGATATAAAAATTTAAATACGCACGGTATGTATAAAAGCTACTTTAAAATCGGCTGGAGAAATCTGTTGAAGAACAAAGGCCTGTTTGCAATCAATGTGACCGGATTGGCAATGGGTATTGCTACCTGCCTTATCATCATGCTATTCGTAGTAGACGAGTTGAGCTTTGATAGGTATAACGAAAAGGCTAACCAGATCGTTCGAGTTATCCTGAAAGGAAAAGTTAACGGAGAAATCATAAAAGAAGCTGTAACACCAGCTCCTGTTGGTCCAACCCTGAAGGCCGAATTTCCTGAAGTCGTGGCTGCTACACGTCTGCGAAGGGAGGGCTCACCGAAAATAACCTACAAAAACGTTACCTACAGAAACAACAAGGTTGCTTTAGTCGATCCTAATTTCTTTGAGGTATTCACACTTCCATTCATTCAGGGCAATCCAAAAACCGCATTGGCCGAGCCGCATACAATAGTCATTACACAAGACCAGGCTATAAAATACTTTGGTGATGAAGATCCCATCAACAAGCTTCTGGATTTTAATGAACCCGGAGAACAATACAGGGTCACGGGAATCATTAAGGATGTACCAGCCAACTCACATTTTCATTTCAATCTATTTGTTTCTTTGGAGGGTATGGCTCATGCGAAAGAGGATAATTGGTTGGAATCAAACTATTACACCTACGTTGTGCTTGCAGAAGGTACTAATCAAGCCGGCCTTGAAAGCAAGTTACCGGCCATTATTAAGAAATACATGGGACCTCAGGTTGCCAGAATGGGAATGACATTCGAAAAATTTACCGAGAGTGGAAATGAAATTGGACTTTTTATTCAACCTGTGACGGACATTCACCTGCATTCCGATACCCAACACAGTGACCTTGAGCCGGGAGGGGACATCAAATCAGTTTACATATTCGCAGCCGTTGCGGTGTTCATGTTATTAATCGCGTGCATTAATTTCATGAATCTCTCAACCGCGGGAGCTACAAAAAGAAATAAAGAGATAGGTGTTAAAAAAGTATTGGGAACAAGAAGAAGTCAGTTGGTACAGCAGTTCCTGACAGAATCATTTATCTCGACCGCCGGTGCAATGATACTCGCAGCAATACTTGTGGGCATCTCGCTACCTGCATTTAATCAATTGTCAGGCAAAGAACTCGTTGCAAGTTTTCTTTTCAGTCCAAAAGTAATGACTGGACTTTTTTTATTGGCCATACTGATCACGTTGCTGGCCGGCAGCTATCCGGCTTTCTTCCTTTCTTCTGTTAAACCCATTGCCGCATTGAAAAATAAACTAACGAATGGAGGACAGAGCAAAGGCATCCGAAGCGCACTGGTTGTATTTCAATTTATTATTTCAGCCTGCCTCATCTTCTCTATGATCATTGTTAACCAGCAGATGTCCTATATCCAGGACAAAGAAATAGGATATGATAGAGATCAGCTATCAGTGCTGAGGGAGTCCTGGTTGCTTGGCAAAAACGAGAAGGCATTCATGAATCAGATCATGAATGACCCGAGAGTAGAGAGTGTCACGATGTCGGGATTTATCCCGGCCGGCCCTACCAACATGAGTATGACAGGGGTCTATACGGGTCGCCAGCGCGAATCATTCAGAAGAACCACACTCTATGACATAGATGAGCAGTATATCCCCACTATGGGAATGAAATTGCTGGCGGGAAGAAATTTTTCAAAAGATTCCGGGAGCGATTCATCTAACGTGATCATTAACGAGACCGCCGTAAAAATCTTTGAACTCGGTGAGGATCCAGTGGGCAAGGCATTAACTGCAAACACAAATAATAACGGAGGAACAAGAAGTCTGACGGTAATAGGTGTTATAAAAGACTTTCATTTCAGATCACTGCACGAAACCATCGCTCCATTGATCATGCTCAACAATCCCAGCCGTGGGCTGATCATTCGTACAAAAACAAAAGAGATGGCTGGATTACTATCCAGTATTGAAGATAAATGGAAAGCCTTTCATGTTGAAGAACCATTCTCCTATGCTTTGCTGGATGAGCTTTATAATGAAACCTATTTAGCAGAGCAAAAGATGGGCAATATTTTGAAAATCTTTGGAGCGCTCACAATCTTTGTGGCGTGTCTTGGTTTGTTTGGACTCGTAACGTTTACGGCAGAACAACGCATCAAAGAGATAGGAATACGAAAAGTACTGGGAGCTAATGTTAGAGAAATAGTTTCCCTGCTTTCAAGAGATCTCATAATACTCGTCGCCATTTCATTCGTGGTCGCCTTTCCATTTGGTTCTTATCTGATGGATAAATGGCTTCAGGATTTCTCTTATAGGATAGATATACAATGGTGGGTGTACGCATTGGCGGGAATAGCTACGTTAGTAATCGCATTCCTTACTATGAGTTTCCAAACAATAAAATCGGCTTTGGCAAACCCTGTCGAGTCGCTGAGGTCTGAATGAAAGAGTTACCGGTATCATTAAAACTAAAAGATTTTGAAAAAAGATAACTCTCCACCTAAGATCGTCCTCCGCTTCTTCCGATGGTTCTGCCATCCGGAGTTGAAGAATCATATTGAGGGAGATCTGATGGAGTTATATCGTGAACGAGCAGAAAAATCAGGAAAGAGAAAAGCAGATATAAAGTTTATAATCGATGTGATATTGCTCTTCAGGCCTGGTATTATAAGGCCGGTAAAGAATTATAGAAATTCAAAATCAGATGGATATGCTTGTAAGTTACCTAAAGGTTGGAGTCCGGAATATTTTAAAATATAAAGTCTACTCCACCATTAATATTTTCGGTCTTGCTGTCGGCATGGTAGCGAGTATGCTGATTATGCTTTACATCTCTGATGAATTAAGCTATGATCGCTTTCTAAAAGACTCTGACCGTGTCTTCCGTATAGGCTCAAGCGGAAGTTTTGAAGGAAGCGCATTCAAATCCGGAATTTCTTCTTCTCCAATAGCAGAGGCATTACTCCTGGAAGTACCGGAGGTAGAGAGTACAACCCGATTTGGATGGTGGCGGGCGATGCCGATGCGTTATGATGATAATGCTTTCATAGAAAAACATACACTTGTTGCAGACTCCAACTTCTTTCAATTCTTTTCCTTCCCTTTAATTTCAGGAAACCCGAAGACGGCTTTGAAGGGAACAAACAAAGTTGTCCTCACAGAATCTACGGCGAAGAGATTTTTCGGAGAGGCCAATCCAATGGGAAAAATACTTTTTCGCGGAGAAGGTAAAGTTGCAACGGAAGTTACGGGTGTCGCCGAAGAGTTGCCTCCCAATTCGCATCTCCAGTTTGATATGATTTTTTCCGGAGAGACTTGGGAATATATGCAAAATGATCACTGGTCAAATACAGGTCTGTACACCTATATCAAATTGCATTCATCTGCCGATGTCTCAGTGGTAAAAGAGAAATTGGATAAACTGACGGAGAGGAATATGGGGCCGGAACTTGAAACAATACTTGGAATTTCTCCACAAGAGTTTAAAGCAAAGGGTAATAGTTTTGGATTCTTTCTTCAGCCTCTTCTTGATATTCATCTAAAGTCAGATCTCTCTGATCTGTCAAGTGAGATTACTCCAACCGGAAACATTCAATATATTTTTATTTTCGGAGCCATTGCTGTATTCATCTTATTGATCGCCTGCATTAACTTCATGAATCTCTCTACGGCAAGGTCGGCCACACGCGCAAAAGAAGTAGGTGTAAGAAAATCAATTGGCGCATTACGATCCAGGTTGGTTATGCAATTCTTGTCAGAATCAATGATTTATAGTTTCACGTCAACTTTCGTTGCGCTTGCCATCATCGGATTAATTATTTACCCCTTTAATACGCTGGCAGGAAAGAACCTCGATCTGATCATCTTCGCGCAACCCATCTTCATCATGGGAATAATAATATTTGCCTTGCTTATCGGGCTGATTGCCGGAAGCTATCCCGCTTTCTATCTCACCACCTTTAAACCAATGGATGTGTTAAAGGGTAAAGTTGGCGTGAGTCTTAAGAATTCAACACTGAGAAATTCCCTGGTGGTATTTCAATTCATGATTTCTATTGCTCTAATCCTTGGGAGCATGGTCGTTTACAAGCAACTGAAATACATGCAGGATAAAAACATGGGATTCAATAAAGAAAATGTACTTGATGTGAGTAATGGATGGTCACTGGGAAATCGTATGCAGGAATTCAAAAACGAACTTGCACTCCATCCCGAATTCAGAAACACAAGTTTTACAAGTGCACTTCCTCCCCTGATTACCGACAGTAACATCTTTCGTAAAGGGGGAACTGAACAGGATATTGTTCTCAACGTGGTTACGGTTGACTACGATCACCTGGCAACGATGGGGTATACCTTGGCAGAAGGTCGTTTTTTCTCCGCTGAATTTCCGTCGGATAGTACCGCCATTATTCTGAACGAAACAGCTTATAAACAACTTGGATTTAACCACCTGGAAGGCAACACAATTATTAATTTTAATGCAGAGAAACCTGTTCCATTTAAATTGATTGGTGTCGTTAAGGATTTCAATTTCGAAAATTTAAGAAGTTCCGTCAAACCAATTGCGATGTTACTTAATGTCGGGCCCAACAATTGGATGGTCAGGCAGGCAAATAACGAGATTGCCGTTCGGATCACACCTGATGAAACCTTGAGGACAATTGAAAAGTTAGATGAAATTTGGAAAAAATATTCGTCAGCCCCATTTGAATTTACCTTCCTTGATCAAAATATCGATACGATGTTCCAGTCTGAGAGACGCATGAGTCAAATCATTTTCATATTTACTGTGCTCATTGTCATCATTGCATGCCTCGGGTTATTTGGATTGGCAAATTATATGGGCGAGCAACGAGGCAAAGAAATAAGCATTCGTAAAGTGTTGGGAGCATCTATGCCTCAAGTGATCATTCTATTACTAAAAGACTTTGCGCTGCTGATAGGGATTGCATTTATCCTGGCAGCCCCTGTCGGATGGTATCTTATGAGCAATTGGCTTCAGGAATTTGCGTACCGGATTCATGTTGACATATGGATGGTTTCCCTTGCTGGCCTGGCTTCATTATTAGTCGCCATTCTTACAATTGGTTACCAATCAATTAAGGTGGCCCGGGGAAATCCGGTTGAGTCGCTGAGATCAGAATGAAAGAGTTACCAGTCACCAGTTGCCAGTTACCGGTAACTCGCAACTGGCAACCGGTATCATTTAAAACTAAAATATTTTGAAAAACGATAACGCTCCACCCAAGATCTTCCTCCGCTTCTTCCGATGGTTCTGCCATCCTGAACTGCGGAATCATATCGAGGGAGATCTGATGGAGTTGTATCGTGAACGAATAGAAAAGTCAGGAAAGAGA
>JANYDR010000568.1 GCA_025363495.1 Cyclobacteriaceae bacterium
GATTTTTTCACGCGGTTTGTATTCCTTCTTGTCTGTCTTGATTTCGACCGCAACGCCTTATCATTGTTGAAATACAAAAGACGTTCGCAGCGCGGTATTCCTTTCTCATCAAACAGAGTAAAATGAACAACTCCGTCTCCAGGAAATTTCGCTTTGGGGATTCTTATGAAAAATGAACTTTTTGCATCGGTGATATCAGCAGCATACCGAACAGTTCCGCGTTGATGGGCAATAACGGTAATATTCTTTTTATCGGTAAAATTATGAGTAATAAAAATTTTCACTTCGTCTCCATGTGAAATATTATCTGTCGCCATGACGAATCCTTGGTCCAAAGGCTTTGGCAGCAAAAATGACTTGATCAAACCCTCGCCTGATAAGGAAGATTATTTATAGCATCCACCAGATAGCACTTTAGCCAGATGGTATCACCAGGCTGATAATAAGGTTTGTCAAGATGAAGATAAACTTTTTCCTGTGGCAACACTCTATTGTAACTCGTCAGCCGATCAATGACCCGTTTCTGTAGCGGGTCTTCATTGCTGGAGCATAAAAAAAAGAACAGGATCCCGAAAAGAAGAAGATGTATCGTTCGCATCCGTTGCAAATCAAATTCAAGATAAAGAATTATACTGGTTATATAAAGATAATCACAACTGATTGTCTAATTCTACCTTGTAGCATTTTGACTTAAGTGCAGCGGAACACGGAGGTTTTATTTTTACCTACAAGATTTTTTTGCCACAGATTGCACAGATGAATTTTTACTGAGAGCAATCTGCTAATGTCAGCTCAGTTTATTGGTAGTGAAGGAAGTTACAAAGGTTCTTTTGATTCAGTTCAGTTGTTGCGCGCCAGAGCTTGAGAAGATCGATTGAGGGCATCTGTGGCGCGACCATCCGGATATTGCTTTCACCCTGAGCTGAAGCTCAGGGTTACAAACATGTGACTCCTCTGGGGTCATGTGTAAAAATTCGTAGCACACGATCTAACAAGTCATACACTGGTTATTGAGCAGCAGCTCTGCCGAAGGCAGCCTCAGCGTTCTTTCCACCAGCAAAAACTCCGCGCTCTTTGCGTGAATTCCCTCCGCGGCCTCTGCGGTTAAATGTATTAGCCAGAGTAAAGATGCATTTAATTCAAATCGCATCCGACGTACTACTAAACGTAAAGTCCCTGATCTTCATATAAGGAATCATCACGCTCAGTGAAGGCACATTAAAATTACCTCCCGAAAATCCACGATTCCCTAATCTCACTTGTTTTCCCAGTAACTCTAAATTGTTAAGCATGATCAACGGACTTTCATTGAAACGAAAGTTCTTTATAGGATGCTTTACTTTTCCGTTCTCGATATAAAAAGTGCCATCCCGAGTAAGCCCTGTGCAGAGCAACGTCTGAAAGTCAATCACGTTCACATACCAGAACCGAGTAACCCATATTCCTCTTTTAGTACTCTTGATCATTTCGTCTAAAGAAGCACTTCCTCCTTCCATGATCACGTTGCCTGGCATAGGAAGAGGAGCAACATTCTTTTGCTTTGCCCAATAGCGGTCATAGAAAATATTTTTCACTGCACCATCTTTGATCAAGTCCATCTTGGTTCGTGGAAGTCCCTCGGCTGACCATGGCGAAGTTGGTGCCTCTGCATAAGATGGATCAGAATAAAGATTGACTCGCTCATCCACAATTTTCTCTCCCAGCTTTGTGCCGCCACCTTTTTTGGTCATGAAGCTTCTGCCTTCATCGGCTTGCCGTGCATTCAGGCCAGTGATCATATTTCTTATCAATTCAATTGAAGCTGCTGGTTCCAGTATCACGGTGTATTTACCAGGCTCTATTCCCTTTGCACTTGCCGATTGTAATGCTTTATCTGCCGCGATCTCTGAGGCTTCCGCAGTATTTAATTTCGAAATGTCATTTAATTTTTGTGTTGCCCAGCTTGATCCTGTACCATCATTCGTGCGCATCGTGATTGTAAAGTCGACATCCGTTGATTGATTGTAGGCAAACAAACCCTTGCTGTTCATCAACGAAACAAAGTCATAATTGTCTTCGAGATAACCCGCTGCGATTACTCCTTTTTTACCGGCGACTTTAATGCTATTGTCCGCTGCCTGGGCCCGGAAGTCGGGAGTGATCTTAGCGGTGGCTTCGATATAAGTTTTTGATTCGCCATACGAC
>JANYDR010000466.1 GCA_025363495.1 Cyclobacteriaceae bacterium
CCATAAAATTCCGAAAGCCACAAATAGGCATTCATGAGACTATCAAGATTATTTGATCTGATTGCCGACATCAATGCAGAATCCGCATACTGTTCAGCAACTTTAATTTTTTTCTGGTCTATTGCTTCGCGTGACTTTAAAAGATAATAACCACCCTTTCCCGATTGAGAATATGCGGTTGCCATAACAAGCAGCAAACTAGCCAATAAAACTGCCTTCAATTTTATTTAAGATTGATAGTGTCCTCTTCGTGTCTTCGTGACTTCGTGGTTAATAATTGTAACTAAAATGGCATCTCCTCATCACCCCTTACCGGCGGTGGCACA
Source organism: Cyclobacteriaceae bacterium (assembly GCA_025363495.1). Taxonomy (GTDB): domain Bacteria; phylum Bacteroidota; class Bacteroidia; order Cytophagales; family Cyclobacteriaceae; genus ELB16-189. The sequence continues at coordinate 327 of JANYDR010000466.1, forward strand.
TCATCACGGAAAGTGTTGAGACGGCTTTCGCGGGTCACGCTGCCAAACGAACTTTCACCTGAAGATGGTCCTTCGAGGTCAGCAAACTTTGTGTATTTACCGATAAACTTAAGTTTTACCGTATCCAGCGAACCATTTCGATGCTTGGCCACGATAACTTCTGCCATACCCTGGGTTGGCATCCCTTCTTCATCAACCGTAATTTTATAATACTCCGGGCGGTACAGGAACATAACGATGTCAGCATCCTGCTCAATAGATCCGGACTCGCGCAAGTCGGAAAGCTGAGGTCGTTTGTCACCACCACGAGTCTCCACACCACGACTCAATTGAGAAAGAGCAAGTACCGGGACTTCCAATTCTTTGGCAATTCCCTTTAGCGCCCTGGATATAGATGCAATTTCTTGTTCTCGATTACCCTGGCTGTCACCTTTCATTAACTGAAGGTAATCGATGACAATCAACTGGATATTATGTTCCGCTTTTAGTCTCCTGCATTTGGCACGAAGTTCAAGGATAGACAAGGCGGGTGTATCATCAATAAATATGGGTGCGGCAGAAAGGCGGTTGGTTTTATGAACCAACTGTGCCCATTCAAAGTCAGCCAAGGTTCCCCGTTTGATTTTTTCTGATTCCAATTCCGCTTCCGCAGATATCAGACGATTGACCAATTGAAGGGAAGCCATTTCAAGAGAAAACAAGGCTACAGGAAAATTGAAGTCTACCGCCGCATTGCGCAAAGCAGAAACTACGAAAGCGGTTTTACCCATGCCAGGGCGAGCTGCGATAATTACAAGATCAGATTTCTGCCAGCCGCTTAAAACGCGGTCAAGTTTTGTGAAACCGGTAGGAACTCCAGTCAATCCGTCTTTATGATTTTTTCTTTCCTGAAGCTCCTGTACTGCCCTGGCCATCAGCGATTTCATGGTATCGTAGTTCTTGCGAAGGTTCGAGTCAGAAATCGCGAAAACAGATTGCTCCGTTTTGTCGAGCAGATCAAATACGTCTGTAGTATCCTCGTAAGCGTCTTGTTGAATTTGAGATGATATCTGAATCAATTCACGCTTGATCGCCATTTCTATAATGTAACGGGCGTGGTATTCGATATTCGCTGCAGAGCTCACCTTCGAAGTCAATTCTGCTATGAAGTACGCTCCACCCACTACTTCAAGCTTGCCGTTCTTTCGAAGCTGGCTCACCACCGTGCGCATGTCGACAGGCTCGGAAGTTTTGAAGAGATCTACAATCGCAGTATATATCTCCTTATGCTGTTCGGTATAAAAATGTTCAGGTCTAAGAAATTCTATAACAGCGGTTAACGCGTTCTTTTCCAGCATCAAAGCCCCTAGTACTGCTTCTTCAAGATCAAGCGCCTGAGGCGGCAGCTTGCCGAGTTCTCCTCCCGACATGCCGGGACGGGGAATCAACTTGGCAATTTTAGTGCTGCCTGACCTCAATGACGTTGACCGTTGCTCCATACTTCGTGGTTGTTGGACGAGTTTCTAAAAGGGAGACAAACCTAAAGATTAAAAACGTTCCTTATCTTTCGCTTCCCACAACTTCTAAACAATCTACAAACAATCAACGTACATTTGTGTGAATAAATTTGCCATGAAAGGGTTATTGCTGTGAGAATTTATTAACATAGAAAATAATTTACTCATAAACTCCTAATGATGAACGCTTTTAAACGACCAACATTTTAGTTTACTTCAAGCCTGAAAAAATCTGATTCTTTTGGAGAAGTCAAGGAAAATTCATTTTATCGCCATCGGAGACAGCAGCATGGCAGACCTTGCGATCGCACTGAAGCGATCCGGTAATATCATAACCGGCTCTGATGAAGTGATTAGTGCCGATATCTCATCCAGGCTACTGGCCCAAAACATTATAGGGAATAAGATCGGCTGGGATAGCGAAAGAATTCAACCTGGGATTGACGCTGTTATAGTAGGCCCATCTGCGAAGGCTGATAATCCCGAATTAAAACGGTCTCAAGAGCTCAAATTGACACTCTATTCTCTTCCCGACTATATCTACCAGCAATCCATTGATAAGCAAAGAATAGTAATCGCGGGCAGCTACGGAAAGACGACGATCATGCTCATTATTATACACATTCTCAATTTCCATAAAAGAAAATTCGATTATGTTGTAATCGGAGGTGCTTCAGGCAAACTCCAAAGTCATGTTCAGTTGTCGACGGCCCCATTGATTATCATTGAAGGTCAGGATGTTATGGCATCAGTAATAGATAAAGTGCCAGCTTTCCTTAAATATCATCATCACGTTGGCGTGATCAGTGGAATAGAATGGCAGAAGTCCGAGACCTACCCGACAAAAGAGGAATACACGAGCCAGTTTGGATTATTTGGCGCTGCAACCCCGAAGGGCGGTACAATGATTTACTTTGAACTTGATCCTGTGGTGGCGGTGTTATCCGGAGTAAACCAGCCTGACATCACGCGCGTACCTTACAAGACCCACGTCACTGGTTATGAAGGTACCCAGGAATTCCTGATCACGGATGAAAAGAAAAGAGTCCCAATAAAGATAACTGGCAAGCACAACCTTCAAAGC
>JANYDR010000478.1 GCA_025363495.1 Cyclobacteriaceae bacterium
GCAGATCATCTTTGGTAATAGTATCATTCGAATTTCCCTTTAGCATAACTAACTGTCGCATAGCATCATTCAAATAAATCACCATTACTACTCCTGTTTCCACCGCTATCCCAAACAAAGCAATAAAACCAACCGCCACCGCTACCGATAGATGAACTCCATAGAAATAAATAATGTAAACTCCACCGATAAGCGCAAAAGGAATTGTGGCCAGACTTAAGAATGCCTCGCGAATTGATTTGAACGCGAGGTAGAGCGAAAGAAAAATAATTAATAAGACAATCGGCGCTATGATAGCCAGCGTGCGTTTGCCCCGTATCAGGTTCTCATATTGTCCACTCCATTCAACATAATAACCATTGGGAAACCCCGTCAGATCAGCATTTACTTTTTCGATCGCTTCTTGCACTGTACTTCCCAGATCCCGATCACGCACATTAAACAATACCGCTCCACGAAGCATGGCGTTGTCCGACTGGATCATGGGTGGACCATTCTCAAAACGAATTTCAGCCACTGATGACAATGGAATTGTTCCGAATGAAGTGCTGATCGGAATACGTTTAATTCGATCAATACTGTTTCTATAGTCCTGCGGCAATCTCACATTGATAGAAAAACGCTCACGACCTTCTACTGTATTGGCCAAAGAAGTTCCACCAATAGCCGTCTCGACAATCATATTTACATCCTGAATACTTAATCCGTAACGACCAATCTTATCCCTATCAATATCAATTAATAAATATTTGCCTCCCGTGATCGGTTCTACATATAAATCTTTCACACCCGGAATATCTTCCATCAATTTCTTCACCCTGTCCGATACCGCATAGATGGTATCCAGATTTTGTCCATGAATTTTTACACCGACATCAGTTCGTACACCGGTGGAAAGCATATTTATACGGTTTATGATAGGCTGTGTCCATCCATTGACCACTCCCGGGATCTGAAGCTTTGCATCAAGCTCATTCACAATATCTTTCTTGGTAATACCCACACGCCATTCCGATTTTGGCTTCAGCATGATAATTGTTTCAATCATACTGATAGGAGAATTATCGGTTGGTGTACTGGCCCTTCCCGCCTTACCCAGAACTTTATCTACCTCCGGAACAGATTTGATGATCTTATCCTGAACCTGCAGGATACGTTTGATTTCTGAATTGGAAATATCCGGTAATGTCACAGGCATAAATAAAATTGATTGCTCATCAAGCGGCGGCATAAACTCACTCCCAAGGCTGATCAGTAATGGAATACTAATCGCCAGTGCAATAAGATTAACTCCAATAGTTGTTTTTCTCCAGTGGAGACATACTCGTATCACTGGTTCATAAATATTTTCCAATGTGCGCGTTAACGGATTTGCTTTTTCGTTTTTGAACTTACCTCTCATGAAAAGTGAGATCATGACTGGCGCAAGCGTGATCACCAGAAAAGCATCTACAATTAGAATAAAAGTCTTTGTGTACGCGAGTGGATGAAATAGCTTTCCCTCCTGCCCTGTCAGCATGAATACAGGCAAAAAGGAAGTAATAATTATGATGGTCGAATAGAATACTCCGCGCGAAACCTGTTTGCTTGATTTCTCAATGATAGCTTCCCTTTCCTCATCGGGAATCTCGATGTAATTCTTTTTCTTATTAAATATCTTGTTGAACATACATCAGGAGTTTAGTTGTTTGTTCAATTCTTCCTGACGCAGCGCAAGGTTCCTGTAAGAGTTCTCCGCCATAATAATTCCGTTATCGACTATCACTCCAATCGCCAGTGCGATGCCTGTCAACGACATGATGTTGGAAGAAATGTCAAATGCATTCAGCAGAATAAAGCTGGTGGCAATCGTTATGGGAATCTGAATGATAATACTAATGGCACTTCTCCAGTGGAAAAGAAAAAGTAAAACCACCACCGACACCACGATCATTTCTTCGATAAGTGTTCGCTTGATAGATGAAATAGATTCTTCAATCAAACCGCTGCGATCATAAACAATATTAAATTTCATTCCCTGAGGAAGTCCCTTCGCCACCTCCATCATTTTGGCTTTGACACTTTTTATCACCTCGTCCGCATTCTCACCGTATCGCATCACGATAATTCCTCCCACCACTTCTCCTTCACCATTCAGATCAAAAATTCCCAATCGGGTTTCTCCTGTCATCTGAACTGTGCCGATATCTTTTATCCTGATCGGTGTAGCATTTTCTGTTTTAAGAGAAATCTTTTCTATATCCTGGATGGACTTGAGATAGCCGGTGGTTTTTATAATATATCCTATGTCACTTAACTCAAACTTGCGCCCCCCTGCTTCGTTATTATTGCTACGAATGGATTGAATGACGTCTGGTATTGACAAACCGTAATAAGTAAGTTTGTTTGGATCGACTGTAACCTGATACTGTTTTTCAAAACCGCCAAACGAGGCAACTTCACTCACACCGGAAACATTTTGCAAAGCAAACTTTACGTACCAGTCTTGTATGGCACGTTGTTCACCGAGGTCCATTTCAGGCGCATCGAGTGTATACCACAGCACATGACCGACGCCGGTTCCATCAGGCCCCATCGTCGGAGTAACACCTTGGGGCAGCAATCCACCAGCAGAGTTTAATCTTTCCAGTACACGTTGGCGAGCCCAATAAATATCTACTTCATCATTAAAAATGACGTAGATGAAACTCATTCCAAACATAGAAGCTCCGCGAACATTCTTTACTTTGGGAAGTCCTTGCAGGTTTGTGATCAATGGATACGTTATCTGGTCTTCCATTATCTGAGGACTGCGACCCATCCACTCTGTAAATACGATCACCTGGTTTTCTGAAAGATCCGGGATAGCATCGATTTTACTTTTTTGGACTGAGAAAATACCCCAAACAAACAATCCCGCTGCGATGAGCAACACGAAAAATTTATTGCGAAGTGATAGAGAAATTAAGTTTTGAATCATAGCTGAAAGTCATTTGAAAGTGGGTTGTCCTTGACATACCCATGGACAAAAAGAAAGCGACAACCTGATCAATAGATTGACCGGCTGAAACTTCGACAGCTAAAAAATCAGATAAGGAATGAGTGAACGAAAACAGTAATGTCACGCTCAGGTAACGGTGGTTTGTAAAGAGCGTAGCGTGGAGAAGCAACAATAAAATCTGTTCTAGTGATTGAATATAGTACAGGAAGAATTACCGCTAAAAGATTGAACGAAGGAGAAACTTGTGAAACTACCCCAACTTCTGCCGCAGTTTCCGTTGCTTTAACAACAATGCTTTCTTCCTCACAGCATCCATTCTTTTTTGCATGATGTTCGGCGCCCATACAAGGCTTGCATGAATCGGCCTTTACATACAGCGCCACTGATTTAACTTTGCCTCCGCATATATGCGAATTAACCATCACCCCGATAGAGGCTACGAGCATGAGCCCTGCCAGAAATAAGGATAGTATGGGACGGATTGTCTTCATCAGAGAATAAAAATACGCAATTTTTGTTTTAAAGTTGCGCGAGCATAGCTGTAGCCATTCCTACCATCAGTAAATCCTCTATAATAGTGACCGTACTCATGGGCAGGTTAAACACTGCTCCCAGGCAAGCGCAGCGTATTTTTTGCTTATTCAACACACTTTTAATAACCCCCATACTGCTAAAACCCATCACCACAATCGTAGCAACATTTGTGAAAAATGGATTGAAACCTGTTAGATAAGCAAGACCAAGTCCCAGTTCAATAAAAGGATAAATGTATCCGTAGGCCGGTACGTTGATAGCTAATAGATCATACATCGCATAGCTTGAGGCAAAGCCCTTCACATCCAGCAGCTTGAAAAAAGAAAATACAAGAAAGAAACCTGCCATAAAGTAGCTCATGCCCAAATGAAGGCTGCCGCCGGATGCAATGGCAGATACACCGGTAATAAATAATCCAATGATAAGTAAAGGCTTATAGGTTGCAATCCATGACTTAGCGGTTGCCTCGTTCATTGTGTGATGAGAATGATCGGAAGCATCTTGGCTGATTGTGTACTTGGTATTAACACCAATCGCCTCTTGTAACGCCGGAACGCTTATATGCTTTTGCATGGTTACTGTCGCTTTCTGGCCTTCCAATTTTACGTCGGCCGAAAGTACATCCGGATGCATGAGTAATTTACTTTTTACTTTGGCAACGCACCCTTCACAGGTAATGCCCTCAACTGTATATGTGTGTGTCATGAAGACTCTTTAATTCCAATTAGCACCCAATTAACACAGAGTGGTGGAAAATGGTGCTATATAATTTTGAGAAGGCGCGAGAAAAAGAGCACTTAATAACATCTGGTATGAGGTGTTTCAGCACCTTTTCCTTGAAAGGGTTCCCCAAGCTCCATTCTTAAAATAGCTAATTAAAGCTCAAAAAGACTATTTTACTAATAATATTAGTATTACTCACATAATATTTACTAAATATATTAGTTTTAATATATCTATGAATCCACTCATAGTAAAGTGTCATGTCATCAATAGCTCAAGCTCATATTCTTAAAGATTTGCAAACGGACATCCTCCGTCTCGAAGGTTTTAAATCATTGGGCAACCCTACCTTGGATATGAATTTAGGACCAATAAAAGATGCTTTTCCCAATGCCTCATTTCCTCTCGGTGCTGTACATGAATTTCTATCTGCACAAGGTGAGGATACAGCTTCTACTATTGGTTTTATTACGGGATTGTTGTCATCTCTTACACGAGGCAATGGAACAGTACTTTGGATCAGTTCCTCGCGAACTCTTTTTCCTCCTGCGCTGAAAAGTTTCGGTATTGAACCAGAAAGATTCATCTTCATCGATTTGCAAAAAGAAAAAGATGTTACCTGGGCAATGGATGAAGCGCTGAAATGCAGTGCAATCTCTGCTGTTGTTGGGGAGACCCGTGAAATTGACTTCACATCTTCGAGACGTCTTCAATTGGCTGTCGAGCAAAGTCAGGTAACGGGTTTTATTCTTCGTAACAACTATCGCAATCTGCACCCTACAGCATGTGTTTCACGATGGAAGATTACTCCACTGTCAAGTGAATCGGTTGATGATCTGCCCGGCATCGGTTTTCCAAAGTGGAGAGTTGAGCTATTGAGAATGCGAAACGGTAAATCAGGCGCCTGGGATATTCAGTGGGCAGATGGAAGATTCGCTCCTGTTTACAAGTTCCCTTCCATTTTACCGGAGCAACAAAAGTTAGCTGGATGAAATGGCAGCACGCTTTGTTTCCATCTGGTTCCGTCACCTGACTACGGACTGGTTCACCATCCACCAGTATGACTTCGCGAAACGTTTGGGCGAAGCAAGGACAAATCTCAAAAATTTGCCTTTTGTTTTACGAGCTTCTTCGCATGGGCGAATGGTCATCACAGCCGCGAATGCTAACGCGCAGAGAAAAGGTATTCATAGTGGAATGGTTCTGGCTGATGCCCGGGCGATCATTCCAGATCTGGAAGTTTTGGATGATAAGCCTGATCTCATTGATAAATTACTTAGAAATCTTGCTGAATGGTGTATTCGCTTCACACCTATAGTAGCCATTGATCCACCCGATGGTCTTTTACTTAATGCTTCAGGATGCGCCCATCTATGGAATGGTGATTTGTCTTACGTGGCAGATATCAAAAAGAAATTAAATAATCGTGGTTACGATGTACGGATAGCAATGGCTGATACGGTAGGTGTTGCATGGGCTGTCGCAAGATTTGGTAAAGAACCACTTATCATTGAGGAAGGAATGCATATTGAAGCATTGATGTGTTTGCCCCCTGAAGCACTTCGTCTCGGGCTGGATGTGGTTGAGCGTTTGCACAAACTTGGTCTTCATCACGTTCGCCAGTTTATCGGAATGCCACGTTCATCACTAAGAAGACGTTTTGGTCAGCACCTTCTTCAGCAACTCGATAGGGCCCTTGGCCAGGAAATAGAAGTGATCCATCCGGTACAACCCGCCGAACCTTATCAGGAGCGACTGCCTTGTATGGAGCCTATTGTAACAGCAACTGGTATTGAGATCGCATTGCAACAGTTATTGGAAATATTGTGTTTGCGTCTTCA
>JANYDR010000085.1 GCA_025363495.1 Cyclobacteriaceae bacterium
GAGAACAAGTATTTTGCAGCAATTGATCTGAAGATTGCTGGTAAAACCATCCTGGCTGAATTTATCGAGAAGAGATTCAAGTCGTATCACCAGGTACCGATGCTGAAAAGATTTCCTCAGGTAATAAAAGATGTTCAGGAGCAATTGAGAAGTATGGTTCAGCGCAAGCTTACCGGTCACGAAAAGAACCAGGTGTGGCAAGCTATTCCACGCATGTTCAGGTTCAGTCAGGTGTGGGAGTTATACCGGGATTTTTATTTCTGGATTGGAAGAAAAGAGTTGTTGATAACACAGCACGGAAACCTGCTTGAGTATGCCGACGTGTTTCCATTTATTTATTACAAAATTCGGTTGGAGGGTTTTGAAAATCTGCAGTCTCATAAAGATGTAAAGCACCTGCTCGTAGATGAGATGCAGGACTATACACCCGCACAGTACTCTGTGCTGTCGAGAATTTTCCGTTGCAAGAAAACAATCCTTGGAGATTTCAGTCAGACTGTCAATTCTTATAGTGCTTCTACTGCGGAGACGATTGAACGAGTTTTTCCGCAGGCGGATATAATAAAACTTTTCCGCAGTTACCGCTCTACGTGGGAGATCACTGCTTTTACGCAACGCATTTCAAGGAATCCTGATATTATCCCAATGGAACGTCATGGACATGAGCCCATGTTAAAAGCATTCAACAGCAGGCAAGAAGAAACGCAGGAGGTCATTCGTCTTATTTCGATATTTAAAACTTCTGGGCATCAATCATTGGGCATCATCTGCAAGACACCCCGTCAAGCGGAAGCATTACACCATGGTATTAAATCAACCGGAGCACATTTGTTAACAGCGGAAAACACTACATACAAAGGAACTGTGATTATCACCACCGTTCAGTTGGCAAAAGGTCTGGAGTTCGATGAAGTAATTGTGCCGGATGTGTCATCAAATAATTATCATACGGATGTTGATAGAAGCCTTTTATACATTGCATGCACACGAGCGATGCACGTATTGGAAATAATTTGGGTCGGAGAAAAAAGCTCATTTCTTAATTAAACTAAAACAGTGCTTCACCTTTCCCCTCTTACCTTTCCCTTACCCAACTAATGTTCGCCCAGGTACATACTCCGCAAAAATTGACCCCTACGGAACTTGATGGGTACCTGGAGCGGGGTTGGTTCAGGATGGGTCAGACAATTTTTACCACCAATTTTCTTCGTGTAAAAAGTGAACTGTTCAGTACCATCTGGCTGAGGATGTTGTTAACAGAATATCAAGGCGATAATACACAGCTAAAACTATTCAGACGAAATGCTGGTTTTCAAACAGAGATTAAGAGGGCAGTACTCACAGATGAGAAAGAAGATCTCTATGCTTTGTATAAGAAATCAGTTCCCTTCCAGGCCAGTGAATCCCTTCATCACCTTTTATATTTTGGAAAAAAAGAAGCAGACTCTATTTATTCTACTTACGAAGTCACTGTGCATGACGGTAATAAGTTAATTGCTTGTGGTTTTTTTGATCTCGGTGAATCCAGTGCGCAGGGAATTGCTTCTTTTTATGATCCATCCTACAAAAAATACAGTCTCGGCAAATTCCTGATCTACTTAAAAATACAGTATTGCAAAAACCTTAACCTAACGTATTTCTATCCCGGTTATTTTGTGCCTGGAAACCCTCACTTTGATTATAAACTTACCATTGGGCGTTCTGTCCTGGAATTCTTTCAGTTAAGTTCGAACAAATGGCTGCACGTCGATACTTTTTCGGAAGAAAGCATTCCCTTCCAGGTGATGCATAATAAACTTGTGCATGTTCATGCAATACTAACACAGGCTGCTATTAACAATCGGGTATTAAAGTATGAGTATTTTGATGTGAATTTAATGCCTTCACTGCGAGACAGTAGATTGTTTGATTTTCCGGTTTTCGTTTTTTTTGGAAATGATGCTGACGAAACCATCGAGCCAATACTTGTCTACGATATACGCAATGGTTTATATCATTTGTTATCATGCATTCCAGTATGGAAACCTGCCGAAACCAATCCTGATAAAGGGTTTTATTCTAATTATTTTCTGGCGTCGCAGGAGATTTATGCGACTTCAAGTGAAGAAGAGATTGCTGGCGTTGTTGTGAGATTATTCGATAAAATAAGATTGGGTTGAGAAAGGTGGGTTTACTTCCGGCTATTTTGTTCTCTTCTGGTTGTATTTGAACTTTTCTTAAATTCGTCTACACTTTCAATTTTCAGCAGAATGGCAAGTGATTCAAACTACGGTTGCGGAGGATGGATATCCACTTTTATTTTCACCGTTATAGTTGTTGTCATAGCAGCAGGAGTACGCACTTGCTTTTTTACAAAACATGACGATCCATCGGATGTAACGTATACAACTGGAGAGATTTATCATGTTGGTAAGTTCCGAAGTCAGCCAACACAAGTTTATTTTGTTTATAAGATTCAAAATATTATCTATTGCAAACAAGAAAACAGCGACAGATTTGGAGATGAGTGGAAGGAGGGATCAAATACTATTAAAGTGCCGGTGGCTTACAGCATCTCGTCGCCTGAATTATGCGAACTGATAGAAGAAATAGAGCTTCCTGACATGTATCACATTGGAATGAAAGTTGATGAAAAGCTTGTTCATGATAAGTTAGGGACCACCGATAATGAAAAAGTCAATTTCGATACCTGGGCCAAAGCAAAAGTAGATTCGTTTTGCATTCATAATTATTGGAAGGTATTAAAAGAGGCGAAAAAGTAATATTTCGTTACGATTTGGTATAAATGAAAATGAAACCATACAAAAATTCAGCTGTTAGGACATGCCGCTTTTAAAGTAGTAACTCCTGAAAATAAAATAATAATTGTTGACCCTTGGTTATTTGACAACCCGTACATTCCAGACGGGTTAAAGAAACAGACCGCTCTATGATGGGTGCCTTGGAGGCGTCTCATGCTGTCAAACTTCTTGATGTGAACCACACAATTCCATTTCATTACGGAACTTTTCCTGAACATACACAAACGCCCGATGAATTTATTGAACTTACAAGGGGTAAGACAGATACAAAGATTCACATCCTTAAGGCTGGAGAAATAATGACTTGTGGCGAGCTTTAACGCAGATTTTATGTTTGAGAATTTTTAAGGGCCTTATCCTCAAGGCCTTTTTTAATAAAATATACAATAACCCCAATGCCAATAGTTAAAATTCCCCCCAGCACCATTTTATAGCCCGTTGAGATCAGGATAGCCACCCACATGACAATGGCTATATACACAGGCCATGGAAAGAATGGCATTTTATAAGGAAACTCTTTTTGTTTTTTCTTTCGAAGTAGCAATAATCCGATTGCCTGTCCAATAAACTGAACAAATATTCGCATGGCGAGTATTGCGCTGATGACATCGCTCAATTTAAAAAGTAAACTGAATGTGAACGCAATTCCCCCTAGGGCGAGCAACGATACGTAAGGAAAATTTCCGGTAGGATGCACACGTGCAAAGGCTTTAAAAAAAGCACCATCTACTGCGGCTGCATAGGGGATTCGGCTGTAACCCAACGTTGCCGAGAATACCGAAGCGAATGCAACCAATAAAATAAGACATGTTACAATGTGTGCTGCCGTTGGTCCGGCCAGTTCGTGCATAAAAAGACTAATAACAAATTCACTGTCTTTCGCCTGTTGCCAGGGAATAACACTCACAACACTGATGTTCATGCACAGGTAGAGAACAAATATTCCAACAATGGAAAGAAACATGCTTCTTGGAATATTTTTAGATGGGTTTATGATTTCTCCTCCGAGGTGACACACATTATAATATCCCAGGTAACTGTAAACGCTCTTTACCGAAGCAAACCCCAGGGCTGCAACAAAGGCATGGTCAAATTGAAGTCCGTCGTTGATATGAATAATAGGACTTAGGAAATTTCCATGTAAAAGTCCCCCACTAATGATCCAGGCCATAGTTCCAATCACGGCTACCCACAGGAACACACTTATTTTTCCGATGTCCTCAATCTTCCTGAACAACAGCGCGATTACACAAATAACAACACCACCGCTCATAATCTTTGTGCCGATAGGTGTTAAAGGGGAGAGGTAAGAGAAATAAGAAGCGAAACCGATAGCGGCTGACGCGATAACGAGTGGTGCCTGAATCATCGTTTGCCAGACAAACAGAAAGCTCATGAATTTACCAAGACCGTTCTTTTGATACGTCTCTTTCAGAAAATTATAAGTTCCGCCTGCCAGTGGAAAAGCTGCGCCAAGCTCGCTCCAGACCATGGCATCGATGATGGATAATGTTGCTCCTGCAAGCCAGGCATATAAAAAGAATGGACCGTTCATGATGCTGATCACCATCGGCAACGTGATGAAGGGTCCTATCCCCACCATGTCTGTCATGTTGATTGCAGTGGCCTGAAGGAGTCCCAGCTTTCTATTCTGGATAGGTGCGGGCATTACCGTAAAGTTTCAAATTACTTGAATTAGGTCTTAGAACTTCAAATTACTACATATTGTTCCCAGTTGGATGAATAAGGAGAATATTGAAAGATTTTTTTCGGTACTATGACAATATGATAAGTATTCGGAGTTAATAAAATTTTAGATTCTTTTGCTCTTGTCATCAATTTCTCCGACGAGTAAATTGCTTTGTCGTACAGAGCGTTTTTCAATCGATAACTAAAATGTTTTGGCAATCTCATACACACTTGCTAGGAACTCTTCATCCAGGAGTTTATTTTAGAAGCATTCAATGGATAGACTTCCAACATTAAGATTTCATATGAACCAAAGATCAAATTTCATTTACACGGTTCTGGAAGTAGTATGTACGCTCCTGGTCATCTTCGGGCTCGGTCAATTTTTTAACAGTGTTAGCAGGTGGCAATTTGGTTTGATGAATGACTGGTCGGCTATTGCATTGTACTGTGGTAGTGTAATAGTGATAAGTATTGTTGTAGCGATACTCTGGCATCGAAAAGATCCTGATCGCATCAATCCTGCACATCGATGGCTGGAAACATTTATAGCCTTTTATTTGGTTTACATGATCTGCGGATATGCGTTTGCGAAAATTCTTAAAACCCAATTTCAAGCTCCCAACTATGTGCTTGATACACCGATAGGGGAGCTTGGTGGATTCTGGCTTACCTGGACTTACTTTGGATTTTCTGAAACCTTCGCCTACATTCTTGGCTGGACCCAGATCGTTGGAAGTATTTTTTTACTTTTTCGCAAAACACGCCTCCTCGGGACATTTATTCTTATTCCCGTAATGATTAACATCTGTCTGATTGATCACTTTTATAGCATTTCCCCACTTGCTTACTACAATGCCTTACATTACACATTCATGCTCTTCTTCATCCTATCCTTGGATGCTTCCAAATTGATTCCCGTATTTTTTGCATTCGAGGATACATTAAAATATAGTAACTGGAAATTCTGGACATTAAATGCGATTAGAGTTTTAATTGTTGTGTTTGCCTTTGTTAAGATTTACAGTCTCCGTGAATCTTTTCAACCCAAGACAAAGATCAATGGAGTGTGGAGGGTGAATAAATTAAATATGGCAGGCCGTGAGCATCATCCTGATTCCGTATGGTCAAAGATCTATTTTGAATGGCGCTATGGTTGTGTTTTGAAATTTGATCGGGGAAATTTCAAAAAAATGGAAGATCAGCACGGTGACTACAGTCTAAATGAAGAAAATTCCCAACTGAGGATTAATTTACCTCCGGCCTTGGGGGAACAAAAAGGAGACAGTCTCTTGCTTCACTATTATTATGCCTCGGATTCGGCTTTGCAGCTGGCAGGTCTCTATAATAAGGACTCTATTAAAATGGACCTAATAAAGTTGAAATAAGGATCTACTTAACTTTTGGCCAACGACTTGATGTCTTTTATTTCCAGGATTTTTTTTGAGTATCCTTTTAGCACGCTGTTTATCATTGCCTGCCCCACTTCACTCATGGTACTCACCAGATTCGGAAATATTACTTTAAATAGTGGATATAACGAACCTAAGACTTTGTAATAACCTTTAATATTTTTTTGCCCTGGAGTTGGTTTCATAAGGCCGGGGCGAAAATTGTATACTTTTTTAAATGGCAATTTAATAAGGGCGTTTTCTGTTTTGCCTTTTACACGTGCCCACATGATACTTCCTTTTTCAGAACTGTCAGTGTGGCTGCCCGATATAAAACCAAACGTCATTTCAGGGTTAAGACTTACCAGTTTGTTAGCAACGTGCAGGGTGATGTCATAGGTAATATGACTGTATTCTGCCTCATTCATTCCATTCGAGCTTATTCCTGCGCAATAAAAGCAAGCATCATATCCGGTTAACCGTTCAGTGAATTCATCCAGGTGTAAAAAATCTGGAACAATACATTCTTTAAGTTTTGGATGTTTTAGCTGATAAGGCTTCCTGTTTACCATCAGCACTTCTTTAATATTTGGGTGCTCAAGGCATCCAAAGAGAACTCCTTCACCTACCATGCCGGTAACGCCGGTGATGATTACTTTTATTTCCATAGATTTTAGTTCTTGCGGATACTATGACTGTGACGTTTTGGGGTGTTAAAATTATTCTATTTTCTTAAATGATATAGTTTTTTTTGCCGCAGATTGCACAGATTTAATGCAAGAAGTTCGCTGCTGTCTGAGTCCTTCCACCATGCCCACAGCCGATCATTTTGGACCGGATTCGGACACGAGCATTTGATCACCTTTGATTTCTAAAGTGTAATAGCCGTTAAAATTTGGCTCCAATTTTGGCTTACGTACATTTGAACCAGAGATATATGCTCAAGAATTATATCAGGATAGCGTTGCGTTCCCTGTGGAAAAACAAAATCTATTCGTTTATCAATATCTCAGGACTTTCTGTTGGAATAACGGTAAGTGTTCTCATCCTCCTTTTTGTTTCGCATGAGTATAGTTACGATGGATTTCATCAGAATGCAGATAGGATATATCGTGTAGAAAAGAAATTTACAAAAGATGGTCGTTACAGTGTCTATGCAAATCCTGAGTTTGGTCCGCTTATAAAGGAAATTGATGACGATGTAATTAACTATGTAAGAGTCCGGGAGCCTGGCCGTAGGGTAGTTTGGTCTGACCAGCAACATCGTTTCTTTGAAGACAATTTTATTTTTGCGGATACTTCTTTTTTCAGTCTGTTTTCTTTCGAGCTGCTTCGTGGGGAAAGAAGTTCCCTGATTCGTCCCAATACGGTAGTTGTAACTGATGAGATTGCCCGGAAATATTTCGGGAGTACAGACCCGATTGGTAAAAGTATTACTTATGATAGGGATAATACTTTTGAGGTTGTGGGGATTGCAAAACAATCACCTTCCAACTCATCAATAAAATTTGACTTCGTTGGTTCTTTTGCCAGCCTGGCCCTGTTGCCCTCCGAGCGCAAAATTATAATAAATAATTCGTCAGCTTTTCCCACCTATCTTCTTTTGAGAGACAAAAGCGCTTTATCGAAGGTTGAAAAATCAATCCTAAAGACTAATTACACCAATCCTCATATTACATATCTGCTAGAGCCATTTTCAGATTCACGGTTTGGCTCACATTTAATAAATACTTCTACTCAATATGTATTTGTGTTTCTATGCGTTGCCTTGATTATCCTAACATTGGCACTCGTTAATTACATGAACCTGACTACGGCCCGGGCATCTGTGAGGGCCAAAGAAGTTGGAATTCGAAAAGTGATAGGAGCCCGGCAAAGCATGATCTCGGGTCAATTCTTTTTAGAGTCGGCTATCACGACCGCGATATCATTTGCTATAGCGTTAGTGATGATCGAAATATTTACACCAATATTTCTAAATGAATTACAGCAAGAGATTGACAGTTCTTTTCTGACATCGCCACTGCTTATTGGGGTTGTTGTAATACTTTTCCTGATTTGCGTATTACTTGCTGGCAGCTATCCGGCGCTAGTACTTCCCAGATTCAAGCCAGTTGATGTCATCAAAGGGAAACTCAGTGGCATTGGACAAGGAAGCTGGATAAGAAAAAGCTTCACGGTATTTCAATTTTCTATTTCTGTTGGACTTATCATTTGTACGCTGGTGGTGCAGTATCAATTGAATTACTTAAAGAACAAGAAAATTGGTTTGAATAGAGATCAGGTAATAGTGATCCCTCTGGATGCAGGGATGGCAAAAAACCATTATGTCATGAAGACCGAAATCCGACAGCAATCCGGTGTGATTAAGGTGGCCGCCGCATCTATTCCACTATTTAGTAATAAAACTCCTGGGACATCCGGTGTTGAAATAGCTGCCATGAAGGAGCAAGAAGATCTTAGGTGGATTATGGTGGACGATAGTTTTGTAGAAGCTCTTGATATTTCATGGAAAGAAAAGCCTGAAACCAGTATTATCGATAAGCAGCTGATAAATGAATCAGCCGCAACCATTCTCAAAATTGCCGACCATCCTGCAGGCCAAAAGGTGATTATGCGAAATGAACTTACGGGCATTACCCAATCGGAGATTGCTGGTATTGTCAATGACTTTAATTTCAAAACACTCCGATCACAAATAGAACCTCTGATAATGACTATAAAATCAGACACCACATTCATTGACATGGAAAATGGTGGATCACTTTATGTTCGTATGAATCCAGCATCCAATCTCAATGAAGGTATTTCCTCTATCCGGAAAATTTATGAAAAGTATCAACGTGATATCCCCTTCTCTTACTATTTTCTGGACGATGCCTTCGATCAACTATATAAGAGCGAGCAAAGGATGGGTAAGATTTTTAATGTATTTACTGGTGTTGCGACTGCGATAGCTTGCATGGGACTTTTTGGGCTCGTGACTTTTACAGTCGAGAGAAGAACAAAAGAAATAGGTATACGAAAAATAGTAGGGGCTTCAGTCTCCAAAATTCTGACATTGCTTTCTGGTGAGTTTATTCTGTTGCTATTGATAAGCGTAGCCATTGCTATTCCCCTGGCATTGAAAATCATGGAGGATTGGCTCAGTCGCTTTTCTTACAGGATTGAAATTCCCTTTTGGATCATTGTTCTTTCCGGAACCTCGGCCCTTGTAATAGCATTACTGACGATCAGTTTTCAGGCAATTAGGGCAGCATTTGCCAATCCTGTGAATTCATTGAGGAATGAATAGACTTTTTTGATTAGGCTTCCCTAATTATTTTTTTTCTTATCATGATAAACACAAAGACTTTTCCGTCGTTTGGGTTTTAATCATATACTAATTAAATTAGGTACATCTGATACCAGATATTCTGGGAAGAATTAATACTTAAGCATGGTAGCTCATTCCAAAAGGAAAGTCTGGGGCAATATCCTTCAATTAGTTCTTCCACATAAAAAAAGACTCCTGCTTGTCGTATTTATTGGTTTGCTGAGTACTGGCGCCAATCTAATAGAGCCACTTATTTATCGTGAAGCGATTAATGATGTGGCCGGTTTATTTGTAGGACAGGGTAAGCAGGAGGTACAGGATGACGAGATTGACCCCATTACATCAGTTATCGAGAAGGAATTTACTCCTATAACAAGCGAAAAAGAACCGCATACGAAAGGCTATGTGGCGGAGCGAACTCCCCAGCAAGCGTTGAAGACATTGCTTTGGGCTGTAGCACTTATTTTCCTTGTTAACGTAATTGGATACGGACTCACTCTTCTTGGTGAAAACATGAATGTACGGCTATCCTGCCTTGTCGAGCAGCGGTTCATTCAGAATACATTTATCCACGTCCTGCGGCTGCCGCTGAGTTTTTTCAGTAAACGTTCAAGCGCTGCCATATCAAAACAGATAAATCAATCGGAAGAAGTTTCTGGCATTGTAAACGGATTTTCACAGAAA
The DNA here is from genome assembly GCA_025363495.1 of Cyclobacteriaceae bacterium. Taxonomy (GTDB): domain Bacteria; phylum Bacteroidota; class Bacteroidia; order Cytophagales; family Cyclobacteriaceae; genus ELB16-189. The sequence goes on from JANYDR010000085.1 coordinate 9,882, forward strand.
ATTCTTCCGGAGCTCATCAGCCTTGTAGGTATCCTCGTGATTATGTTTTTGCAGAATGTTAATCTTAC
>JANYDR010000091.1 GCA_025363495.1 Cyclobacteriaceae bacterium
CCAACAATCCATGCTGCCAAGTGCCGTAGTTATTTTTTCATTGCCGATAATCTCGTATTCGTAATCGTTTCTAATTGAGCCGTTCCATGTTTTCCATCTTTCATCTCCCCAATTGTCACCAATTTCTAAATTCCATGTCCATTTATTTCCAATCCTAAAAGGTTTTTGGATATAAGGGAATGGATTTAATTCTAGTATCATAAAATACCTATCGCGGTGGGGGTGCATCCAAACATTAAGTTTATTCTCAATTATGCCTGAGTAATTGGTGTGGTCAAGGATTTTCATTATCGGCACCTTTCAACACCGATAGCCCCGTTTGTATTTTTTCCGCCCAGTAAAAAAAGAGATAGATACGAAAGAGGTAGAATTGCCATTCAATTTGAACAAGCTCATTTGAATCAAGTACTGGCTGCTACCGAGAAAAAATGGAATCAGCTTGTGGCAAAATGGCCATTCAAATACTCGTTTCTTAGAGAAGATCTTGAACAACAATATCAGTCAGAGATGCAGCTAAGCCGGCTCACGCAGGTATTCTCAATCCTGGCGATTGTCGTTTCAATTCTTGGTTTGTATGGATTGGTTTCCTTCAGCATTAACCAGCGAGTGAAGGAAATTGGCATCCGAAAAGTGTTGGGTGCAGAAATAAAGAATTTGGTACTCATTACTACAAAGGATTTTGTAAAACTCGTAAGTATAGGAATGTTGGCGGGCATACCGGTAGCTTACTTTGCTTGCGTGCAATGGCAGACTGCCTATGCCTACCGTGCGGAATTCTCATGGTTGCCGTATCTGGTGGCGTTTGTGTGTTGTTTTATCGCCGCCGTTGCTACAGTAATCCCTGTGGCAGTTAAAGCATCGGTATTAAACCCAGCAGAGTCATTGCGTCAAGACTAGTACTGTGGACAACGAATGTTGCTGTCACCTAAAAAAAAACCGAATCTTCCGATCCGGTTTTCCTTACAAAGTGAGCCTGCAGGGATTCAAACCCCGAGTCTTCTGATCCGTAGTCAGATGCTTTATTCAGTTAAGCTACAGGCCCATATTGTTTAAACTCTTCTGCTTTGAAACTTTATTCCCGCTTTGTTCATCATTAGGATACTGTATTCGCCTACTGATCGTTAATAAAATTCATTGCTTTCAGAAGTTAAGATACTGGTCAGCTGGCCGGTTTCTAAAAACAAGTCCGCAAATTTAGAACATTAATCTATTTCACAAAAAACGCGATTTTGCCCCTCGTTCAAAAAAGCTATTTTTGGGGCTTTAAATTTAAAATTAGTATGGTATTACGATCGGTGGTGTTGCTGGGGTTCGTTTTGACGGGTATTGCGGCATATTCACAGGAACAGGACAAGCCCGCGGAAAAGGTTATCGAAGCACCCGGAGCAAATCCACAGGTAAAGAAAAAGACTTCTCGCCCTGATATTCCAGGATCTATCCTCCTTGAATTAGGTATAAACCTTAAGAATGGTGTCGTTCCACCTGATTTCAAAAAAGGTCTCTGGGGTTCACGTACGGTCAATATCTATTATCAATATCCAATACGTCTCTTCAAAACAAGATTCAGCATCAACCCGGGAATCGGCGTTAGCCTCGAGCGATGGAAATTCACTAACAACTATACCCTGGCACCGCAATCTCTGCTGGACGGATCATTCCCCCTGGTCGCTGCAACAACGGTATATCCAAACGCTACAAAAATCAGCCGCTCACAGCTGGTTAACAATTATCTTGAGATTCCTCTCGAATTTCGTTATGACACAAATCCTGAAGACATCGCGAGAAGTCTGAATGTATCATTCGGCGGAAGATTCGGTGTGCTCTACGATTCGTTCACCAAAATCGATTACTCTGAAAATTCTTCAGAAGGAAAAAGCGCCAAAGACAAGCAGTTTCATGGAATGAACCAGATCCGTTATGGTTTGTATGGCCGTGTGGGAATCGGCGGATTCAGCCTCTTTACTTATTATAATATATCTCCAATGTTCGCCGACGGAAAAGGACCGATTCAAACTCAAATGAATTCGGTAACAATGGGGATTTCGATAAATGGATTCTAGGAAAGAAGTAAGAAGTAAGAAGCCAATCATAGGCTACTCGACCAGAGAAACATATTTGTCATCTCATAGAGACCTGCTTTCAGCTTTAAGCTTTTCAGCTTATTTCCCCGTAAACGCAGCTTTCCTCTTCTCCAAAAAAGCTTTCACTCCCTCCTGATGATCACTGGTGGCTCCTGCTATCTCCTGAGTGTACGCTTCATAGTCAAGCATTTCTTCCAAAGTAGCAGTCGTTGATTTGTTCAACATCTTTTTAATAATACCAATTGCTTTAGTCGGTGCAATGGAAAAATAGTCAGTGTATTTTTTTACAGCCGCGTCAAGCTCTGCGGCGGGAACGACTTTACTTACCAGCCCAAGCGCGAGTGCTTCAGCAGCTTTTACTTTAGTGCCCATAGCACAAAGCTCAAATGCTTTCGCTGTTCCCACAAGACGCGGAAGGAACCAGGATGATCCTGAATCCGGAACGAGTCCTATATTAACAAATATTTCAATCAGCGTGGCATCTTCAGAGGCAACAATAATATCACTGGCTAATGCCAATGAACAACCTGCTCCTGCCGCAACTCCATTCAACCGGCAAACAATAGGCTTCGGTAAACTTCTCATCGCCCTTACGATCGGATTGTAACGCTTATGAAGTGAATCCATAAATGAGCGTTTCTTTCCAGGCTCTGCTTTCAAATCCTGACCGGAACAAAAAGCTTTTCCCTCTCCTGTCAACACAACCACACGTACCGCTTCATCTTTTGCTACCGCCTTCCAGGCATCCTGTAACTCAAAAGTGATTGCATCATTGAGTGCATTGTAGAACTCGGGACGGTTAAGGGTGATCGTCGCCACGCCCTGCCCGACTTCGTATTTCAGAAATTCAAATGCCATAAAGAATGATTTAACATCAATTAAAAAAGCAACAGCATTCCGAAGAAGCCAATGGAAAAGCCTGTAACAGCTCCAGCCATTACTTCCCTCGGAGTATGCGCATTAAGATACAATCGCGAAGACATTACTACACCAGCAAGCGTCAACACCGCTAATGTGGGCCACAGCATGACACCATTTTCAACTGCCTTGTTCAATGGCAGCATAATTCCCAACGCACCACAAATCGCAAGACTATGCACTGAAAGCTTTTGGAAAAAGGTAGCTACCGTAGCAGTCAATACCATAAAGCATACCAGCAGCATCACTTTGTTAAAATATACATTGACCCGTACTTTGTAGAAAAACATAATCGTTACTACGATATAAATGATTGTTATCAACGTAAATGGAAGAAGTCGTTCCTGACGGGTAGGCATTTGAAGTGATGACAAGGTGCCGAAAGCCCTGAACATGATCAAGTTTGCAACCGGCAATACAAACGTCATCGCGAAAACAAATCCTGTAAACGGAAGAAAAGCTTCCTGTGGGAGAACAATGAAGCGAGGTATGGTCCAACCCAATACTATTACGAGATAAGTAGCGAACAGCAACGGATGAAAAATATAGGAGATGATTTTTGCTATGGTTTGCATTATTCTATCAGACTGACATTTAACATCACATCTCTTTACGGAGTCGTGCAACTGGTATGTTTAATTGCTCCCGGTACTTTGCTACGGTGCGGCGTGCAATATTGTAACCTTTCTGGTTAAGGATTTCTTCGATCTTCTCATCAGAAAATGGTTTGTTCTTATCCTCACCTTCGATTAATTCCTTGATGATCTGTTTTACTTCGCGACTACTAACCTCTTCTCCGGAGTCGGTCGATATACCTTCAGAGAAAAAATATTTCAACGGAAAAATTCCAAAATCCGTTTGAATGGCTTTGCTGCTAGCCACCCGACTCACGGTGGAAATATCCATATTGATCCTTTCGGCGATATCTTTAAGGATCATCGGACGTAACTTTGTTTCATCACCTTCCAGAAAATAATCGAATTGAAAGTCAATGATTGCCTGCATCGTGCGCAGCAATGTATGCTGACGTTGTTTGATAGCATCGATGAACCACTTTGCCGAATCGAGTTTCTGTTTAACAAACGTAACGGCTTCTTTCAATTTCTTATCCTTCTTGTCACTCTTGTCATATGCTTTGAACATATCGGTGTAAGAACGACTGATTCTTAATTCAGGAGCATTGCGCGAATTAAGGGCCAGGTCCAATTTCCCATTCGTATTAGTAAGTATAAAATCAGGAATTATATATTGGTTCTTCACTATGCCGGAAACAACCTCACCACCTGGCTTGGGATTGAGCTTGATGATAAGATCAATGGCATCTTTGATATATTCTTCATCGTCAAGGTCCAGTTTCTTCAGGATCTTCGCATAATGTTTCTTGGTAAACTCCTCATAACATTCCGAGATTATTCTTTTGGCCACAATCACGTCTACATCCTGACCATCGTCCATTCGCTCAAGCTGCAGCAAAAGACATTCTTGTAAATTGCGGGCAGCGATACCCGGAGGATCGAACGCCTGAATTCTCTTCAGCACTTGTTCTACCTCGTCAATCGATGTTTCTATGTTTTGCGAGAACGCAAGATCATTTACGATTGCATCAAGATCACGCCGGATATATCCATCACTCTCTATACTTCCTACTAACTGTTTGCCAATCGCATAATGACGATCATCGAGTCCAAGGAATCCAAGCTGAGTGCTAAGATTTTCATGTAAAGAGGAAGAAGTAGGAATCGGCAACTCGCGTTCATCTTCTTCACCATCGCTCTGGGATTTGTATCCACCGTAATCATCATCCTGGAGGTAGTCTTTAATATCTACCTCACCTTCTTTTGCAGTATCATCACTATCTGTTGTGACCGGTTCAGCCTGCTCACTGTCGTCTTCTGAATTATCCTCCTCGTTTCCTTCAGCTTCGTCGGTCGGGCCCTCTTCGAGAGCCGGGTTAATCTCCATTTCCTCCTCGATACGATTCTCAAGCTCCGCTGTAGGCACCTGGAGCAGCTTGATAAATTGTATCTGCTGAGGTGACAGTTTTTGCTGAAGATTCTGACTTAGTCCGAGGCGTTGCATCCAGTTGGTTCTAAACGTTCAAAACTACCATTTCATTAAGGGAGTTGAAAGAGGTGGATTTTAAATTATAATCATATTTGGTGCCAGTTTTAACCTAACGCATTTTTTGCGTCGGATTCCAAGACGGTATGGGTAAAACAATCTTGCTAACTTAAATACATTGTCTTTGTTATACCCAATGCACTTAACCGCAAAGCGCACAAAGGAATGCACGCAAAGGCCTCCGAGTTAATGCCGAAGGCATTCTTTGCGCTCTTAATTTTCTAAGGCTAGGTCGCTAAGTTAATGCCGTCGGCATTCTCCGCGAACTTTGTGTGCATTCCTTCGCGAACTTTGCGGTTAAGTGCCGCCGGATGGGTCTTGACCGCTTCAGGAGTTGTTTTCTTAGATAGAATGACAGAGATTTTAATAGATGCATACAGGGATGCCACCTGATTGTTTTGTTCATGCTTTAATTATCAAGACAAGATTCCGGCAATGATCTGCGATGATCAGTGCAATCTGTGGGAAACCATTCTGAGAAACCACATTTTGCAATCCCCTTCAAAATGGCGTTTTTTGCAACCCATTTCTATAATTCTATGAAGCGCACGAAGATCAAAGAACTCCTCTCTACCCAACCCACAGGGCAAACTGTCCTTATCGAAGGCTGGGTACGTACTTTTCGCAACAACCAATTCATCGCACTTAATGATGGATCGACTATTCATAATCTTCAGGCGGTTGTTGAATTAAATTTCCTGCCAGAATCTATCCTCAAA
>JANYDR010000132.1 GCA_025363495.1 Cyclobacteriaceae bacterium
GTAAGCTCTTTACCGCTTGTTCCTTTTCTCTACTCTACTGGGAAATGCATTCAATTGCGCTAGCGAACGATGTCATTCTTAATTTCGTAACCCTTCCATCCAAAATACAAAATAAACAGAAAAGAAATCCACGGAACAATCAATGCATTCTGCATTCCTGTCTGTGAGATTAAACCAGTGATGGGAGGGAGCACGGCTCCGCCAACGATCGCCATGATCACAAGGGACGATCCTAGTTTAACCTGGCTTCCAAGATTCTTTATTGATAATGAGAATATGGTTGGAAACATAATTGACATAAAGAAATAAGTAAAAAGAATTGCAACCACCGCCGGTAAGCCGGTGCCAATCCAGGCAAAACCAAGCAGGGCAAGACAGGCAAGCGCATAGACACTGAGAAGTTTATTCGCGGCGAATTTTGTCAGCAACCACGTGCCGACAAATCTCCCTATCATAAACAAGATAAATCCGAACGAAGCATGAAAACTTGCGATCTGTGTCGGGGTCATTCCATCGGTGACTTGATATATTGTATTAACGATTCCGAGATTCTCATCGTGTGAAAGGAAAAGTTTGAGGTCAACAAAATAACCCCATAATGATGCTTGTGCACCGACATAGAAGAATTGTGCTATGATTCCAAAAACAAGATGGCGATGTCGAAATATTCCTTTCATTGTTGCCGAAGACTCAGAAGGAGAGGATATCTCTGGCATTTTTACAAGAGAAAAGAGAACGGCAATCACCAATACAACGCCGCCTAATAGTAAGTAGGGCATTTGAACCGAATGAGCTTCCGCTATCCTGATGGCTTCCGCTTGTTCCGTCGTCATTGCGTCAAGCATAGTATTGGTATACTCGGTAGAAGAATAAATGAATAAACTTCCTATTACAGGTCCGAGGATTGTGCTTAATCCGTTGAATGACTGCGCAAAATTTATTCGGCTCTCGGCCGATGCAGGGTCCCCGAGTACTGTAACATACGGATTGGCAGCAGTTTCTAAAAAGCCAAGTCCGCATGCGATAATGAATAATGAAACAAGAAAGAAACTATAAATTCTTACTTCTGCCGCCGGATAGAATAGAGCAGCCCCGAAAGCAAAAAGAAGAAGCCCAATGATAATTCCTTTTTTGTAACCAATCTTGTTCAATACAAAGCCTGCGGGAATCGCCATTACAAAATATCCAATATAAAAAGCTGAATCAACGATGCCCGCCTGTGCACGCGTGAGTTGTAAGGCTGTTTGAAAATGTTTGATCAATGTTCCGTTCAAACTATTTGCCAATCCCCACAAAAAAAACAAACTTGTAACAAGTATGAAGGGAATCAGATATGATTTTCCAGATTGATATGAAGAGTTTACAGGAGTTTCTATGGGTGCTGTTGGCATGAGGTTCTAGGTTCTAATTCCCGGGTTTTGAGTCCTTGGTTTTAAATAGATCGGTCAAGATGGACGTAACCGCCATCCGGACTTATCCATTGTCCTGTAACGTGACTGCATCGGTCAGACAATAGGAATACAACCATGTTGGCAATTTCTTCAGGTGTAGTCATTCTGTTCTCCAATGGAATTTTACTTTCAATCTGAAGTTTCTTTTTAACAGGGTCGGCAAATGAGTTTATCCATGTTTCGTAAAGTGGTGTCCATACTTCAGCGGGAAGTACTGTATTTACACGGATAGAGTAAGGCAAGAGTTCAACAGCCCATTCACGGGTGAGTCCAAGTATTCCACCTTTCGCTGCAGCATAACCAGAAGTATTTCCCTGGCCGGTAAGAGCGACCTTTGAGCCGATGTTTACGATACTTCCTTTTGATTGCTTTAGATAGGACAGAGAATAATGTGTGAGATAATAAAAGTGTCCGATGTTGGATGTAAGTGACTGAATAAATTTCTGTGGTGTCCCATGTTCTAATCCGACGCTATCATTGTAACCCGCATTATTAACCAATCCGTCAATATGACCCAGCGTTTTCTCGGCTTTATCAATACTTTTTTTACAGGCAAACGCGTCGTTCAGGTCTATCGAGATGAAGTGTGCCCTTGGAAATTGTTTTACAAAAGCCATTCCGGCTACCTCATCTTTATCCAGCAATACCGGCACGGCCCCTTCTTCGAGAAGTTGAACACAGATTGATTTCCCAATTCCCTTGGCGCCACCGGATACTAATATTACTTTGTCTTTTAAATGTAAATCCATAAGTCTGATTCGATAATTCGACTATATATTGATTCGTTGATGCTATTTTAAATCAATTGGCGCTTCCAATTTCCAATTTCCAGTTTCCAACTAAAGATGATAAAACCTCTCTGCATTCCCTCCCAATATTCCTTTCTTTTCAGAAGGAGACAAAGGTTCAATAAACTGCTTCACTATCGCTAGTTGATCTTCATAACTGGCACCAACAAGACAGACCGGCCAATCTGAACCATACATTAATCGTTTTGGGCCAAAGGCTTCCAATACTGTCTCAAGATATGGCTTGAAGTCAGATACTTTCCAATTTTTCCAGTCAGCCTCCGTAACCATACCGGAAATTTTGCAATAAACATTTTCATGCATCGCGATTTGCTGAAGTTGTTGCTTCCACGGTTTTAATTGCTGCTGCCGGATGAATGGTTTTGCCAAATGGTCAATTACAAACTGCTGATTTGGAAATTTCTTTACAAAAATCAGCGCCGCTGATAACTGTTGAGGATAGATCAGGATATCGTATGTATAATTGTATTGTTCAAGATAACTGACGCCCTTGCAAAAATTTTTATTTGATAGAAAATCATCTGGCTCAGCCTGAACTACATGCCGGAATCCCCGAACCTCCTGAAATTGATAATAATACTCAAGTCGTGCCTGTACTCCAGGAGATTGAAAATCCGTCCATCCTACGATGCCTTTGATGAAGGAATTATTGCGTGCGCACTTAATAAGGAAGTCAGTTTCTTTTTCTGATTGATCCGCCTGAACGGCCATACATCCTTCAATAAGATTTTTCTTTAAAATGGGAGCAAGATCGTCAGGAAGGAAATCCCTGCGAATCTTACTCATTTCTTCTGTGATCCAGGTGTCGCGTTGTAGTTGATAGTTCCAGAAATGCTGGTGTGCGTCAATGGTCATACTTTCAGTTCATGAGACGTTGTAAGCCAACAAGGTGATTAATACTAAGTAAGGGCATCTTAATTTGGCTAGTGACTTCTTTGTGTTTTCGTGCCTTGGTGGCCAAATTAAAATCAAATGGCTTCCTGTCGCTGCTCTCCCAGACCTTCAATCCCAAGCTCAATGATATCTCCTTTTTTCAGATAGAGTGGGGGTTTCATGCCCATTCCAACTCCGGCGGGAGTACCGGTAGAGATTATGTCGCCTGGAAGCAATGTCATAAACTGGCTGATGTAACTTATAAGAAAAGGAATTTTAAATACCAGGTGCATCGAGCTGCTATCCTGCATCATTTTGCCATTGACTTTCAACCACATCTTAAGATTATTAATATCGCTGATCTCACCGGGAGTCATCAGGTAGGGCCCCAAGGGTGCAAATGAATCACAGCTTTTTCCTTTCACCCATTGTCCCCCACGCTCAAGTTGGAATTCACGTTCGCTATAATCATTGTGAAGACAATACCCTGCAATATATTGAGGAGCCTCCTCTTCGGAAATGTAAGAAGCTCTTTTGCCAATAACCACAGCGAGTTCTACTTCCCAATCAGTTTTTGTACTGTTGTGCGGAATGACCAACGGGTCGCTGGGTCCGCAAATGGCAGTTGTTGATTTAAAAAAAATGATAGGCTCTTTGGGGAGTTCCATACTCGCTTCCTTCGCATGATCAGCATAATTTAATCCTATACAAATGATCTTGGAAGGGCGCTTCAATGGAGGTCCGAAGCGCTCAACATCACTGATAAGAATAAGAGGCAAAGTCTTAAGATTCCTCTCAACCCACTTTCGCAAACGGTTAATTCCATCCGTTTCAAAAAATTTCTCGCCGAAATCTTCTCCAAATGCTTCTACATCTACAACTTTTTCTTTCAAAAGGATACCTGGGGTTTCTTTTCCAGGTTCACCATAACGCACAAGTTTCATTGGGGTCAGGAATTGAGTTTAGTAAAGCCACCATCAATAAGATAATCACATCCGGTGACAAAGGATGCTTCATCGGAACAAAGATATAAGGCAAGATGTGCTACTTCTTCCGGCTTTCCCATCCTGCCAATCGGTTGAATATTTGACAGCTTTTCAAACATTTCCTTTTCTTTTCCAGGATAATTGGCCTTGATGAATCCATCGACAAATGGCGTATGCACGCGGGCAGGAGAGATGCTGTTGCAGCGAATGCCTTCTCTTACATAATCTCTTGCGACAGAAAGCGTCATACTTATCACGGCACCTTTGCTCATGCTGTAAGCAAATCTGTCAGCGATACCCATAGTTGCGGCAATAGAAGCTACATTAAGGATTACCCCTTTTCCCTGTTTTTTCATGTAAGGAATAGCGGCGAACATGGCGTTATAAAAGCCCTTAACATTAACCTGAAATATTTTTTCAAAATCAGCGTCTGAAGTAGTTTCAAGTTTTCCAATATGTGCGATGCCTGCGCTATTAACAAGGATATCAACTGAGCCGTGAATATCTTTTATCTTTTGAAATGAAGCTATCACGTCTATCTGTTGTGTAACATTACATGCAATGGCAAAAGCAGAACCGCCTTTTGATTTTATACCCTGAACCGTTGACTGGGCAGCTGCTTCATTTAATTCAATTATCCAAACGACGGCTCCCTGGTCAGCAAAGCATTCTGAGATGGCTTTTCCAATCCCGCTTCCTCCTCCCGTAATTACCGCTACTTTTTTCTCAAGATTAAAGATCATTGGTTTATTAATTTTTTTCTGCGTTATTGGTTAGTCGCGCTTAACTCTTCAAGGAATTTTTGGAATTTTGATGTGTCATATCTTATACCGCCAACTTCTTTTTTTACAATTTTCCCTTCACGGGAGATAATAAAAGTAGTCGGTATTGAAGGAACGCGAAGCTGATTGGGCAAATAGCCCGATGGTTGGTACGCATTGAAAGTAAAATCTCTCTTTTTGAGATAGTCAACTATTTTTGGCTTGTCGTTATCCTTATCTATGGACAACATTACAAAAATGATTTTCTCTTTATCTACTTTTTCGTATAGTTTTTGGATTCCAGGCATTTCTGCACGACAGGGGCCGCACCAGGTTGCCCACATATTGAAGAAAATCACTTTTCCTTTAAACTGGTCAAATGCTATCTTGTTTCCTTCCAAATCTTTAATGGTAAACTGGTAATCAAAATCCTCTTCTGTGGGGTCAGTCTCGTCCGTCGCATCATTAAGTCCGGTCTGCAGAATGGCCCATTGACTTAAGTAAGACACTGAACTCATCAGTCCTGTTGCCTGAAGCAGAACAATCAGAAGCAGGGCGAAGGCGACGGGTTTGAGAAGGCTGAAAACCTTAAAAATGATCTTTTTGAGCAGGTCTTTATGACTATCAAATCTCATTATTTGAGTAATTTGCCTTCAATTTATAATTCAAAAATGAATATTAAATCAATACTGACCGGCTTTCTGATAATTACTTTTTATTCGTATGGCTTTGGCCAAAAAATCAAGTATAAAGACCTTTTCGTTTTGCTTAACGCCAGGCAGTTTGATCAGGCCGAGCCCTTCCTTAAAAAGTATCTTAGAGATAACGACGATAATCCGAATGCCTATCTTTTTATGGGTCTTGTTTATCAGGATAAGGCAGCGAAAATGGATGTCTTAAAAGACACCCACCCACTTGTATCTAATCTTGATTCGGCGGTTTACTTTTTTGATAAAGCCAAAAAAGGAATCACTGAAAAAGAACTTAGTCGTAATGAAGAATACTATCAGATGTATAATCGGAGAGATCTACGGACAGGAAAGTTTGGTGTGACTCTTTCCGATGTTCAGCTTGACCTCGAAAACAGAATGAAGCTTAAGGACAGGGGTACGACTATGCTAACACTGAAGGCGCAATTCGGGGCTTCCCAAAATGCCTACACAAGGGCGCAACGACTTTTTCTGGAAATACAGAGAACTTATAATGGTCAGAAGGATTTTTTCCTGAAGGCTGACGATAAATTGCTTGCCGATCTAAATCTTTTGGCAAGAGTTTATGACTCGTGCCATATGAACTTTAACGATTATAAATCCACGGCTCAATCGTTGGGAAAGATTTCTTACAATCAGGATCTTGATCCCCAGGAAATAAAGGATTTGAAAAGAGACGGGGCTTCTCCCGCTGATTTTTACCGTGACGATCTCAAAGTATGGGATTATAAACGATGGGCAATGGGAAGTATAGAAATAATTGAAAAAGAGATTACTCCTCTGCGCGACAGATTGGTTGCCCTTGATGTGGAGATAAATAAAGTTCAGCAGAAGCTCAAGAAGGATTCTGTATCTGTTAAATCAGAGATAAAATCACTTCGAGATAAATTGTCATTTCCGGAACTTCAAAAAATTGATCCGAATCCAATGCCACTTAAGGTATTTGAAATGAAACTTTCTGAACTTGATTATGGGTCTCAGGTTGTGGAAGATCATTCACTGAAAGATTCTCTCCGGATATCATTGCATATAACGGCAATCAGAAATCAGCTTACGCTTGTGAAAAAACTTGACAGTCTTGCCGGGCTGTTAACGGAGGCCAATCTTGAACAGGAATCCGAAAATTATAAGAATTTCATTACGAAAGCTTATGGTACCACGCCTGTATTAATAAGCCTAGTGAAATCCACTAAGGAATTTGCGTTCAGGGAAGTGATTAAAAGGGAAAATGAACTTCATAAGAAAACTCAGTCGCTGCGGTGGATTGTAAATGCTCCTGATTCAATTCCATTATTTATGGAAGTGGCATCAAAGAGTCGATTCAAGCCATTGATCGTTCATGAAGAAAAGTTTACAGCTGGTATTCAATACGCCGCTGACTCTTCGGCATCCGGATACTTTTATACAATTACGCCTTCCCGAAAGGTAGCGGTGAAGGCAAGTTATCCAGTTGAAAAACTTACATTCCGTAAACGTAATATTCCGTTTGTCAAAGCTCTCAGTATCCAGGATGAGAAGGGACTCGTCTATTTTCTTGTATTCTATTCAGAAGTGAAAGTAAAGGATAAAATTTCCGCTACAATTGTAAAGATTTATAAACAGGAGGGACTGGGTTGGAGCATAAATTATAATTTTGATCAGCCACCTGCCGAGTTAGTTTTCTTACCAGAGACATTTGAATTGGCAGTGAAATCGAAAAATTCTTTGGGCGAATTCTTTGTTGTCACGTTTGATAAGAGCGGGAAGGTGGTGAAGTAGTGGTCAGTGAGGTAATCAGTAAACTGTAATCGGTAATCGGTGGACTACCCACATTAACACATGAATACCTTCGGACTTGAATAGTTCAATTTTCTTTGTATTCTGTTGTTTTATCTGCCATCACCCATTTATTGTTCTTCCTGTTAATGTCTGCCATCCGTTGACTCGGATCAATCTCGAGAGTGGCTATACTTGAAACAGGTTTAAGCATTTTTAAAGTATACGTTGGATTTACCCATGGCCACGGAGTGTTCTCAATGCGTGGAATTGTTTTATCTTCCTGTGGCTTGTTTCCAAAAAGTTCATTCATGGAAACATAATACATCTCTTTGGAGCCATCATTATAAGTGATTAGAAGATCTATCGGCATCGGCATTTCACCAACTCGTTCCAGCGTAATATAGGTTGAGCCCTCGCGCTCAATTACAGAATTTATTCCATAGTCAATCCGTTTCGTTGTGCCTATCCAGTAACGCAAATACCAGTGAAGCTGAAGTCCGGAGACTTTTTCCATTACCCGAATAAAATCGTTTGGCTCGGGATGTCTCATTTTCCAGGTATTGTAATAGCGGATCATTCCTTTTTCAAAATTCTCTTTGCCTATAACATAGCTTAATTGATTTAAAAAGATGGAGCCCATGGAATAAGCGATCGTGCCATATGCTTTGGTAGTATTGAAATGATCAGCGGCCTGACTTGCGGGTTCCTGAAGGCCACTCGCTACAAGTGCAAAGTAGCTGGCGTAGTTTCTGGCATGAGGATTTTCCTGAGGCAGGAATGATGCCTCCGCCTCACTACTGGCAAAGTCGGTGAAGCCTTCATCCATCCATGGATATAAGGCCTCATTGGAAGCCAGGGCCATCTGAAACCAACTATGTGTTACTTCATGAGCCATTACTCCTGTGAGCCCGTTCAGACTTCCTTCACCCATGATCAATGTGCACATTGGATATTCCATCCCACCATCTCCTCCCTGGATAATTGAATAGGTGTCAAATGGATATTTACCAAAGTGCTCATTGAGATATTGAAATGTTTTCACAGCATAGTCTTCCATTTTCTTCCATGTCTCTGCTGTTTTTTCATTCTTCTGGTAGAAGAAGTGGAGCTCGGGCCCGTTGGGAACTAATACCCTGTCATGGGTATAATCAGGATCTGCTGTCCATGCAAAGTCAATTACATTCTTAGCAACAAAATGCCATTGAAGATCGCTGGTTGACTTTACAACTGTGGTGCCGGGTTTTTCATAGCCAAATCCGATCTTATCAGGATTCTGAAGCTTTCCTGTACCGGCAATCATAAAAGATGGATCAATGGAGATTGTGACGTCAAAATCTCCCCACACTCCCTGAAACTCTCTTGCAACATATTGATAAGCATGCCATCCCTGGAAGTCATACTCTGCCAGCTTTGGATACCATTGAGTCATAGAGTATGCGATGCCTTCTTTATTATCTCTTCCGGATCTGCGGATTTGTATTGGTACCTGGGATTCAAATTTCATTTCAAATACTGTCTTTGTTTTTGGAAGCATTGGTTTGGCAAGTGTCACCTCGAGAATTGTTCCTGTTACATTATAACTCACAGCTTTTCCATCTTGAAGAAGACTTTTTACGTGCTGATATCCTATTTCGGAATCGGTAAGTTTTGATATACGATCGGCCACGCGTCGGTCCGGGTCTGGAAGGGCCCTTGATCGGACATCCATCATGCTTCCTGGCTGAAACGCGTTAAAGTTCAAGTGATAATATACTTTGCCTAAGGTATCAGGCGAGTTATTGTAGTACACCAGTTTTTGAGTCCCGGACATTTGATGTGATGCAACATTCAGTTGAACGTCCATTGTATACTCCACACGTTGCTGCCAGCGATAGTCTTGTGCGTAGCTACCCGAGACTATGAATAAAGTGAGCAGAAGAGGGGATAGGTTCTTTTTTATCATAGAAAATATAGATTCAATCCCAAAAGATATTAAGAAAAGTGGAAAGCTTAAAGCTTAAAGTGTAAAGCTTGAGTTCCCTGATTATGAACTTAAAACCTCAAAACGCAAATCTTCCCATTCCAAGAATCTACTTAAGAAATCAGGGAAATTTAACTATTGAGAATCTGCTTTCAGCTTTTCGCTTTAAACTTTCAGTTAAAAAGAAAAGTACCTTGTTATTGAGAAAGATATATACCCTCCATTCTGAAGGCTTGTATCTTCCCCCTGAAGGCTTTGAGGCAGGTTGTAGTTGTAACTTATGAGAAGTGTCCAGTTTTTTTTGGTAAGAATGACTGGTACAGAAAGCGAATAATTCATGATGCCGAACACCGTTGATGTTTTTTCGTAGGTAAGCGGAACTTTTGATTTTGGATTATTGCGGTTGTATAGATATCGTAAAAGTAAGTTGGGATAGAATTCGGTCTTGCTAACATCATCGGTGCCAAACAAAACATTGAAATTAGGATAGATTGAAACACGGTCGAGGCCAGCCCATTTTCTCTTAACAAGATTGATTCCGATACTAGGCATAATCCTGTGAGCGGTCTTCTGACCAAAGTACAGATAGTAATCAAGTCGAAGACCGCTCACAGGATTATGCCTAGTATCGGAATCAATCTTGTTAAGAGAAAATGGGCTGGCCTCGACCGTGTTTCAATCTATCCTAATTTCAATGTTTTGTTTGGCACCGAT
>JANYDR010000140.1 GCA_025363495.1 Cyclobacteriaceae bacterium
TTAAACGAAACCATTACAAATGCTCTTTCTATATCGTCAAAGGGAATGATCAATTCTTTCTCAACGATTACTTTTCCTTCTTTGACTTCTTCTTTCAATACAATTTTCTCTTCATCACTTTCGGTCAACTTTCCCTGAACAACGCTTTTGCCTTTGCGGTGCACCTTCAACCCACGACCCTTATTCTTATGAAACTGTCTTTTCAATTTCAGCGGCTGATCAAGTCCAGGAGTAGATACCTCCAGTACATAATGCTCCGCTTCAACCTCCATCTCATCAAGCTTTTGAGACAATAATCTGCTCAGCGAGGTACAGTCATCAATTGTTACTCCATTGTCTCCGTCGATGATCACCAAAATCTTAGAACCATTCCTGTTAGAAGCCACTATTTCCACTAAAAACAGGCCTGGATTCTGCAGATTCGCCTCTGCCAGCTCCGTCAATTTTGCCTTAATGTCCATTTTGCTATAAAGAAAGAGGGGACTTTTGGGTCCCCTCTTTGACTTTTCCGTAAGAAGTGATACAAAGGTAAGGCTTTATTTATTTTATCCCAAATAATTGTGTTCTTTGGCCATTTAAGCCCTTAATCATTCAATGATCCGGTCGGTTTATCTACTACTTTTTATAAGCTTTCTGGTCTCCTGTGGTAAAAAAGAAAAGCCACAGGAAGATAAACCCGAGCGTCTTTTAAGCGTGCCGCAGTTCAGCAGCGATTCAGCTTTTTGGTTTACTGAAAAGCAGGTAAAATTCGGGCCAAGAGTACCCAACACACCTGCGCATCGTGCAACCGGTGATTACTTAATTTCAAAGCTTAAAGCATATGGGGCAGCGACTACTGTTCAGGAGTTTGAGGCCACTACTTTTGACCGTAAGAAGCTCTTCCTAAGAAACATCATAGCAAGTTACTTCCCTGAAAAACAGAAGAGAATTTTGCTGGCAGCACATTGGGACACAAGGCCCTTTGCTGATAAAGATCAACAGAAGCCGGATGCAAAATTTGATGGAGCCAATGACGGAGCAAGTGGAGTAGCCGTGCTGCTTGAGATTGCCAGAACTCTTGCAAAAAACTCTCCGCCTGATATAGGCGTGGATATAATACTCTTTGATGGAGAAGACTGGGGGGAAAAAGAAAGTGGAAACAGAATTTCGCCCCCTCAGGGACTGGACTCATGGTGGTGCCTTGGTTCACAGCATTGGGGAAAGCATAAGCATAAATCAAATTACTCAGCTTACTATGGAATTCTTCTTGACATGGTAGGAGCAAAAGGCGCACATTTTTTTCAGGAAGGAAATTCATTGGAATATGCGCCAAAGATTGTAGAAAAGGTCTGGAGAACGGCTGCGAGACTTGGGCACTCTTCACTCTTTGTCAGTCAAAAGGAGGGAAGCATCACCGATGATCACGTGTTCGTAAATGAATTGGCGAAAATCCCAATGATTGATATTATCCCTTTCGATCCATCGGGTTCATTTGGCGACTATCATCATACGCAAAAAGATAATATGTCTATTATTAGTAAAGAGACATTGGGAGCTGTGGGGAGCGTGTTGTTGAACGTGATTTATTATGAAGAGTGATGATCGTTATCAAGACAACTCAAAAGAGTCGGGCGACGATCACTCCTCAAGAAGCTTTTTTAGATAAACTCCATAACCACTTTTTTCCAGAGGCTTCGCAAGATTTAACAGTTGTTCCTGGTTAATAAATTTTTGGCGATAGGCTATTTCTTCAATGCATCCGATTTTCAATCCCTGACGTTGCTCAATCACCTGAATGAAATTTCCTGCCTGTAAAAGTGAATCAAAGGTACCGGTGTCAAGCCATGCAGTGCCACGGCTCATTCTACCAACCCGAAGTTTCCCTTTTTTCAAATAAGTATTATTAATGTCGGTAATTTCAAGTTCTCCCCGTGGACTTGGTTTTATTGCTTTGGCAATCGCTACTACTTCGTTATCATAAAAATAAAGACCTGGAACAGCGTAGTTTGATTTGGGTGAAGTTGGTTTTTCCTCGATGGAAATTGCCTTGTGGTTTGCGTCAAACTCAACTACTCCATAGCGCTCCGGGTCCTGCACATGATAAGCAAATACAACACCTCCATCGGGATTTGTATTCTCGGTAAGAAGTTTTATTAAGCCGGATCCATAGAACACATTATCACCCAATACCAATGCTACTTTATCTTTTCCGATAAAATCGGCACCAATGATAAAGGCCTGGGCGAGTCCATCAGGCTTAGGCTGTTCAGCATAGGTAAATTCACAACCTAATTGCTTCCCATCACCCAACAATCGCTTAAAAAAAGGAAGATCAAATGGCGTGGAGATAATTAGTATTTCACGAATGCCAGCCATCATCAGCACTGACAATGGATAATAGACCATTGGCTTATCATACAATGGCATAAGTTGCTTACTCATTACCAACGTAAGCGGATGTAAACGAGTGCCCGATCCTCCTGCCAGAATGATTCCCTTCATCATTTATCGATTATCGTACATACTTTTATAATACTCCCGATAGGCTCCTGATGTTACGTGGTCAAGCCACTCAGGATTGTTTAAAAACCAATCCACCGTTTTTTCAAGTCCAGCAGGAAAATCAATAGATGGCTTCCATCCAAGTTCATGCTGTAATTTTGTAGAGTCGATTGCGTACCGAAGGTCATGACCGGCCCTGTCCTTAACATAGGTGATGAGTTTTTCAGAAGCGCCTTTTTCACGATTCAATTTCTTATCCATGATCTGGCATAACATCATAACAAGATCAATGTTTTTCCACTCATTGTTTCCACCAATGTTATAAACCTCTCCGGCTTTACCCTTTTCAAAGATAACGTGGATTGCGCTGGCGTGATCTTCAACATATAACCAGTCGCGTACATTTTCACCTTTGCCATAAACGGGCAGTGGCTTATTGTTAATGATGTTATAGATCATCAACGGTATCAGTTTTTCAGGAAAATGATTCGGGCCGTAGTTGTTCGAGCAGCGGCTAATAATTACAGGTAATCCATAACTGCTGTGAAAGGCCTTTACAAAATGATCACTTCCTGTTTTAGAAGCGGAGTAAGGCGAACGTGGATCAACAGGTGTCTCTTCAGTAAAAAAACCTCCATGGTCCAGTGAGCCATATACTTCATCTGTTGAGATGTGATAGAATAATTTTTTTGAAAAATTATCCTTCCAGCTTAAGCGTGCAGCTTGCAATAAATTTAAAGTGCCGACAATGTTAGTTACTGCAAATTCAGCAGGATTTTCCAATGATCGGTCAACATGAGATTCAGCGGCCAGGTGAATGACGCCGTCAAATTGTTCTTTAGAGAAAAACTCTTTAATGAACTCATAATCGACAATATCACCTTTCACAAAGCGGTAATTCTGATTTGTCTCCACATCCCGGAGATTTTCCAGATTACCAGCGTAAGTGAGTTTGTCAAGATTGACAATTGAATACTCCGGATGACTTTTCACAAAAAGTCTGACGACATGTGATCCGATAAAGCCAGCTCCGCCTGTAATCAGAATTTTTTTACTCATTTTACGTAAGCATCAAAGTTTTTATGATCGCGCTGATAGAGTTCGTCCTGAGACAATGTTTTAAAATACTCGTAGGTAATCTTTAATCCTTCAGCTCTAGAAACCTTTGGTTCCCATCCCAGAAGCTTTCTGGCTTTCGTAATATCCGGCTGACGTTGTTTGGGATCATCCTTGGGGAAATCTTTAAAAATAATTTTTTGTTTTGTACCGGTCAGTTTGATGATCTCTTTAGCAAAATCCAGAATCGTAATTTCATCCGGATTTCCAATATTGACAGGGGAGGGGTAATCGGACATGAGTAATCTGTAGATTCCTTCAATAAGGTCGTCCACATAACAGAAAGAACGCGTTTGTCCGCCATCTCCAAATACAGTAAGGTCTTCTCCGCGTAAAGCTTGTCCGATAAACGCAGGAAGCACGCGACCGTCGTTTAGCCTCATCCTGGGTCCGTAGGTATTAAAGATTCTGATGATACGGGTTTCAACATTGTGATAAGTATGATAAGCCATTGTAATGGCCTCCTGAAAACGTTTTGCCTCATCGTAAACTCCACGCGGACCTACGGGATTGACGTTGCCGTAATATTCTTCCACCTGTGGATGAACAATAGGATCACCATAAACTTCAGAAGTCGATGCCACTAGAATCCTGGCTTTCTTAGCGCGTGCAAGACCTAATAAGTTGTGAGTTCCAAGAGAACTTACTTTAAGAGTCTGAATTGGAATTTTCAAATAATCAATTGGGCTGGCTGGCGAAGCAAAATGAAGTATATAAGAGAGATTTCCGGGGACGTGAACAAATTTTGAGACATCATGATGATAGAATTCAAAATCTTCCAGATGAAATAGGTGCTGGATATTTTTTAATTCCCCCGTTATAAGATTATCCATGGCGATTACATGGAGCCCCTCTTTTATGAAACGATCACAGAGATGAGATCCGAGAAACCCGGCACCTCCTGTTATTAAAATTCTTGGCTTAAGCATGTATAGTTTTTCGTCCGATGCTGATATAAGTGAACCCCTGATCCTGCATATCCCGAAGTTCGTAAAGATTACGTCCGTCAAAAATAACTTTGCTTTTCATTACAGAAATGAGTTTTGCGAAATCGGGTGTGCGAAACTCAGGCCATTCGGTAGCAATAAATATTGCATCCGCTCCGGTGGCGGCTTCGTAAGGCGTAGCGTGATAAGATATTTTAGATCCCAGTACTTTCTTTACATTTTCCATTGACTCAGGATCATGTGCCCTGATGATGGCGCCTTCTGCCAAAAGCTTCTCAATATTATACAGAGAAGGTGCTTCCCTGATATCATCAGTGTGAGGTTTAAAGGATAATCCCCAGAAGGCTATGATTTTGCCCTTCATGCTTCCAAAATGTTTTTTGATCTGGGGAATCAATTTGGTCTTTTGATCAGCATTTACTTCCATTACTGATTTCAGAATCTTAAAATCATAATGGTTATCATCGGAAGTTTTCGCAAGTGCCTGAACATCTTTAGGGAAACAGCTTCCTCCATATCCGATTCCTGGGAATAAAAATCTTTTGCCAATTCGGCTGTCGGTGCCAACACCTTTCCGAACCGCATCAACATCGGCACCCAACTTTTCACAGAGATTAGCGATCTCGTTCATAAATGTAATCTTGGTAGCGAGAAAAGAATTGGCGGCATATTTTGTCAACTCTGCCGAACGCTCATCCATAAAAATGATTGGATTTCCCTGGCGTAAAAAAGGAGCATAAAGAGTTTCCATTATTTTTCTTGCGCGTGCTGATGAAGTTCCGATAACAACACGGTCTGGCTTCATGAAATCATCAACGGCCACACCTTCACGAAGAAACTCGGGATTAGACACTACGTCAAATTCTACTCTTGCATTCGCTTTTATTCTTTCAGTAACTTTTTCGGCAGTTCCAACCGGCACAGTGCTTTTGTCAATAATGACAGCATAGTGCTCCAATAATTCACCTAATTGCGAGGCAACGCCCAGGACATACTTAAGATCGGCCGAACCATCTTCGCCCGGAGGCGTAGGCAGCGCCAGGAAGATTATTTGGGCGTCTTTAATCCCTTCTTTTAAATTAGTAGTGAATGACAAACGTCCCTGCCGGATGTTGCGCTCAAACAGGATGTCAAGACCAGGTTCATAAATCGTTATTTTGCCGGCTGAAAGTTTTTCGATTTTTTCAACGTCAATATCAACGCACGTTACAGTGTTACCAGTTTCCGCGAAGCAAGTTCCTGTTACTAAACCAACATAGCCCGTTCCAACAACAGATATCTTCATTTTGAATAGTTAAAGAGCGGCAAAAATAGGGTTTTGAGCATAGGAATCAGGCATTAATAAAAATTAAACAAGCAAACTAACAGTCGTTTGGTTGCAATTTAAAGTTGACGTACTTTTATAGTCTTAAACACAGAACTATATGCAAGCGATGACAGAGACTATAGCGGAAATGGACTTTGAACAGTCCGAATCACAGGCAATGGTGGCCCAAATGGCCCGCGATTTCGGTGATAAATATATCCGCCCGCACATGATGGAGTGGGACGAGTCTCAGGAATTTCCTGTCCACGTTTTCCGCGAGATGGGGAAGCTTGGATTGATGGGTGTGCTGGTTCCTGTGGAATTTGGCGGAGCTGGATTGGGATACATGGAATATGTAACTGCGATCGCAGAGATCTCCCGAATAGATGGTTCCATAGGTCTTTCAATGGCTGCACATAATTCTCTGTGCACTAATCATATTCTTCAATTTGGAAATGAAGAACAAAAGCAGAAATATCTGCCTAAGCTGGCTTCAGGTGAATGGATTGGAGCTTGGGGATTAACAGAACCAAATACTGGTTCGGATGCCGGTAACATGAGAACGGTAGCCGTAAAAGATGGCGATTACTATATTTTAAATGGCTCCAAAAATTTTATCACCCATGGCAAAAGCG
This sequence comes from Cyclobacteriaceae bacterium, assembly GCA_025363495.1. Classification (GTDB taxonomy): domain Bacteria; phylum Bacteroidota; class Bacteroidia; order Cytophagales; family Cyclobacteriaceae; genus ELB16-189. The sequence continues at coordinate 6,486 of JANYDR010000140.1, forward strand.
GGGAGGTAGCGGTCGTTATTGTAAGGACTGGAAAAGTTGGCGATTCACATGGGATGTCGGCTTTTATTATTGAAAGAGGCACAAAGGGTTTTTCTGCAGGTAAGAAAGAAAACAAGTTAGGCATGCGAGCTTCGGAAACGGCAGAATTGATTTTCTCTGATTGCAGATTACATAAAAGTCAGATGATGGGAGATGAGGGGGAAGGATTTGTTCAATCATTAAAAGTGCTGGATGGGGGTCGTATCTCAATCGCAGCACTAAGCCTTGGGATTGCGCAAGGTGCCTTTGATGCAGCGCTTCAATACTCCAAAGAACGTCATCAGTTCAATAAGCCGATCTCATCATTTCAGGGTATTTCATTCAAATTGGCGGATATGGCGACAAAAATTGAAGCCGCACGTCTGCTGGTTTACCGAGCTGCCGAACTGAAGAACATGGGTAAGAGCGTAAACAAGGAATCTGCAATGGCAAAGCTATATGCTTCTGAAGTGGCCGTGGAGGTGGCGAATGAAGGTGTGCAGATATTTGGAGGCTACGGATATACCAAGGATTTCCCTGCTGAAAAGTATTATCGTGATGCAAAACTGTGCACGATAGGCGAAGGGACCTCAGAAATACAGAAATTGGTTATTTCCAGGGCTATTTTAATGTGATTTTGCAAAATAGAAGCACTTTACCCTATATTTGCAGCCCTAAAGATTATTAGCATGCTTATCATCAACATCAAGGAGAACGAGTCAATCGACAAAGCCCTAAAGCGTTTTAAGAAGAAGTTTGAAAAAACTGGCGTTTTGAGAGAATTGCGCGCACGCACAGCTTTTGAAAAACCATCTGTTAGAAGAAGGACGCAGGTTTTGAAGGCTGTATATCGCCAGAAACAATACGTTACAGAAAATTATTAATAGTCCTGTTCGTCAGGATTATTAACATTCCATAGACATTGTCAACATATCCCCCCGGATTCTTTCTCCGGGGGGATTTTTTTTTTACATTTCTACTGACGTCTGTGCAGTATGATCGATTCATTTCTGAATTATCTCCGTTTCGAAAAAAGATTTAGTCCCCACACGGTACTCTCGTATCAGAATGACCTTTCCCAATTTGAAATCTACCTGAAGAAGAGCTATGAGGATACATCTGCTTCTGCCTCCTACGGCATGGTGCGCTCCTGGATTGTTGAGCTTGTTGAAAAAAAATTAGACCCATTGTCTGTTAACCGCAAGATTGCCAGTTTAAGAAGTTATTACAAATTTCTATTGCGTCAGGAGGTTATTACCAAAGATCCTATGATGAAGATCAAGGTGCTGAAAACAAAAAAGAAGCTACCTCACTTCGTTAAAGAACCAGATATGGTCAAAGTTTTTGATAAAGAATTTGAAGAAACTCATGAAGGATGGAGAGATCGCTTAATACTTGAATTACTTTACGGAACCGGAATGCGTTTGTCAGAACTGATTAACTTAAAAGAGAATCAAATTAATCTTTACGACCAAACGATAAGGGTAATAGGTAAACGCAATAAGGAAAGAGTCATTCCATTCTCCAATTCGCTCGTTCCAATAATTACAGGATATAAAGAGGCAAGAAATAGAGACGTAGAAGCAGGCGATCATGGTTGTTTCTTCGTTAGTGATACTGGAAGCAAATGTTATCCAATGCTGATACAGCGGATAGTAAAAAAACGGTTAGGTGTCACTTCTGTGGAAAAGACAAGTCCTCACGTATTGCGCCACACCTACGCCACACATTTGCTTAATAAGGGTGCTGAGATCAATGCGGTTAAAGACTTATTGGGTCACAGCAGCCTGGCAGCTACACAGGTGTATACACATAACACAATGGAAAAACTTAAAAAAGTATTTGATCAGGCCCATCCGAAAGCCTGATGCACGTGGCACGATTTTGTTGATTATTTATAGTAAGAAAGAGTACGATTGTTTCACTTAAATTTCAATAGTATGAGGTTACAAGTTCATTCCATCCACTTTAATGCCGATCAGAAGCTGATCGATTTTATTCAACAACGTGTTGATAAGTTGCAGACGTTTTACGATCGCTTTGTGGAGGGCGAAGTTTTTCTCAGAATTAATAATGAGGGGATCGAAAATAAAACCGTGGAGATAAAGCTCACTGTACCTGGAAAAAAATTATTTGCAAAAATGAATGCGCGCTCATTTGAGGCTGCTGCGGACCTTGCCACAGAAGCTTTACGAAACCAATTAAAGAAGTTAAAAACTCAAATAAAAAGCGGAAGGGTATAAAAAAAGCCCCTCGATTTATCGGGGGCTTTTCATTTAAAGCTTAAAGGCTTTTTTCACTTTGTCTACATAGTCTAGTTTTTCCCAGGGGAACAATTCAACTTTTACTTTCTTCTCAGATTTTTTGCCTTTATTAAAAACCTTTTCAATTACCTGAGGCTCGCGCCCCATGTGACCATAGGCTGCTGTTTCAGAATAAATTGGAGTACGAAGCTTGAAGCGCTCTTCAATAAAATAAGGACGCATATCAAAAATTTTAGCGATGTTGTTTGAAATCTCACCGTCAGTCATTTTTACATTAGAAGTTCCGTACGTATTTACATACAAGCCTACCGGCTGAGCAACGCCAATTGCATATGCAACTTGTACCAATACTTCACTGCAAACACCGGCTGCTACAAGATTTTTCGCAATATGACGTGTTGCGTAAGCAGCGGAGCGGTCTACTTTGGAAGGATCTTTTCCTGAGAAAGCCCCACCACCGTGGGCACCCTTACCGCCATAAGTATCAACAATAATTTTTCTTCCGGTAAGCCCGGTATCACCATGAGGTCCTCCAATTACAAATTTTCCGGTAGGATTTACATGGTAAATTATATCGTCACCAAAAAGACTTTGAAGGCGTTTTGGAAGTTTTTTCTTGATCCGGGGAACGAGGACATTAATAACATCATCTTTTATTTTTTTCAACATGGCAGCATCCTTGTCGAAGTCGTCATGCTGTGTCGAAATCACAATCGTGTCGACACGAACGGGCTTGTTGTTATCGTCATATTCAATTGTCACCTGTGATTTAGCATCTGGACGAAGATATCCCATAGCCTTTCCTTCGCGGCGCAATACGGCCAACTCACGTAATAACAAGTGTGCAAGGTCTAATGCCAGTGGCATGTAATTGTCTGTTTCGTTAGTGGCATAACCAAACATCATTCCCTGGTCACCGGCACCCTGGTCTTCTTTCTTTTTGCGTTCTACCCCCTGATTGATATCAGCGGATTGTTCGTGAATAGCGGAGAAAATCCCACAGCTATTGGCTTCAAACATATACTCGCTCTTAGTATACCCGATCTTACGGATTACCTCGCGTGCGATTTCCTGAACGTCAAGATAGGCTTCTGACTTTACTTCACCGGCAAGAACCACTTGCCCTGTTGTAACAAGCGTTTCGCAAGCCACTTTTGAATTAGGGTCATACGCCAGAAAGTAATCAATCAAGGCGTCAGAGATTTGGTCGGCTACCTTGTCTGGGTGCCCTTCGGATACAGATTCGGAGGTGAATAGATATGGCATTTTTTTTTGGATTATACTTAAAGCGCGCAAAGATAATGAGGTTTACCTATTTCCCACATCCTGGGAGATAGCAAGAAAAAGGAATACGGCAGGCACCTTTTCGAGGGTTATTGGCTTGTTGATCCACTGAATTATCTCCTTACAAATAATCTTTTCGGTTTTGGAAGTAAGGTTCGCCGCCACACAAAGTTTTGTATCATGGCGAAGGGATTTTGTAAGGTGACTCATAATGGCATTGTTGCGATAGGGAGTTTCAATAAAAATCTGGGTTTGATTTTTCTCCTTTGATTCACGCTCAAGCGCCTTAATGGAAGTTGCCGCTTCTTTGGCATCCACAGGCAAGTAACCGTGAAAAGCAAATCGCTGTCCGTTCAATCCTGAAGCCATTAAAGCCAGTAGAATAGAGGAAGGACCTACCAATGGTACTACCTCAATATTATTCTGATGAGCATACGCTACCGCAAGGGCGCCAGGATCAGCAATTCCAGGACAACCGGACTCACTCAATATACCGATATTTCCTCCTTTAAAGATTGGAGCAAGTAATTCTGGAAGAGTCTCCGGAAGGGTGTCTTTATCGAGTAGTTCAAAGTGCAACGCTTCAACAGATGCATGCACTTTTAAACTGCTTACATAACGTCTTGCCGTACGTACATTCTCACAAAGAAAATATGACAGTGACTTAATCGTTTCTCTGACGGAAGCAGGAATTACTTCCAGTTGCGTTTCATCAGCTAGAATAGTTGGAAGCAGAAATAATTTGCCTTTCATTTTTATGAGTGGAGTACGCCTTCACGTTCCAACTCTTTTATGAATGTGAGATTTTCTTCCCGAATTGAATCAGGCACGAAAACAAATCGTTTGTCATAGATCTGTTGTCCAATGTAATAGCTTACCCAATATTCGTTATTCAGGTGAAAAACACCTGAGTCAATAGGCTCTATCATAACGGAACTGTTGGCAGCTACGGTTTGTAAGAAATGACGAATTGTGGAGGTTTTTTGTTTCTCGCCGTCTTTTTCTCCATAACCCGTGCTGGCCACTAACGTGTTTTCGAGGGGTACGTTGTTGCTGTTGATAATGTAAACTTTCCATTCATCCTGGAGCAAGATATTTTTTTCACGGATGACGGCCAACGTTACGTTTTTAACTACCGGTAGTTGAATGTCTTTAATCATTGCTTTGCAAACGTAATGTCTCCTTTGTGTTTATTGAAGTCACTGCCTTGCTTTTTTATCATCCCAAAAAGATGAAGCACATTTTTCTCAAGGATTGCCCTCACTTGTTTAATATCTTGAGTACTGCCCAATTCCTTTTTCATTGAAGTCACTGTCTTATCATCAATACCGCAAGGCACGATGTAGTCAAAATAACGTAGGTCGGTATTAACATTAAAAGCCAAACCATGCAATGTTACCCAGCGACTTGTTTTTACACCAAGTGCTGCAATCTTTCTCGCCTTTTCATTATCTACATCGAGCCAAACGCCAGTCAGGCCAGAGATCCTTCCTGATTTAATAGAAAATTCCTGAAGAGTTTGAATGACAGATTCTTCAAGTGTACGCATGTACAAATGTATATCAGTAAAGAAATTCTCCATATCAATCACTGGATATACGACGATCTGCCCAGGACCATGATATGTAATATCGCCTCCACGATTGATGGGATAAAAAGTTGCCCGAATAATTGACAGATCTTCTTTTTTTATAAGAAGATTTTTTTCATCACCGCTTTTGCCAAGTGTAAACACATGAGGATGTTCACAAAAGATTAAATAGTTTTTAGTAATTTTTTGTTCTGATTCGGTTAAACTACGGTTCTCTGTTTTTACAGCAATAATTTCATTAAACCGACGTGTCTGAAAGTCCAGCGCCTGCTGATAATCGATCAGGCCAAGGTCTATGATTTCCGTTTCGGTGTTGGGGTTGTAATTCACGTTACATGGCTAACTCGCCTTTCAAAAAATCGATAACTTCAATAGGATCTGGATCTACTTGATTTTCTTTCGCGAGAAAATATGAGATCCAGTCAGTCAGGTGTATGAGATAATAGTATTGCTCAAGCAAAGAAGCGCCCTTAGCTACTATATCGATGATGGGATTGGACCGTTTTTCAAAAATTGTTCTACAAATTTCCAACCGCTTTTCTACTCGTTCGTGATCATGATCAGAATATAAATAGATTACTTGTGACTGCTGTAAAACGTTTTCCGGGAATCTCCATCCAACCAGTTCATTGTGATTCATCTCGGGAAAGGTGTTCACGTGGGCAATTTGCTTTGCGTTTTCATTCAACTGCTGTTGAAACCGGGTGGCCATTGCCAATAGGCGACCATCACAGTAAATAAATGGAAGCTTTCCTTTTAATTTTTTTGCAATCAATTCTGCTTCCGCCTGAATGGCTTTCTCACTGCGATCCAGGTACTCGATAGAGTTTTCGGTTTCCTTTTTAAATGCTGCCCCGATTAAATTGGTATCGTACAATGCTGTAAGCAAGGATATAATCATATAACCAATTGTGGCACGTGGACTGGTGTATCCGCCGGGCAGAGTGATGTGAAGGAAATTATTCTCTTTCACCAGGTCTAGAATTTTACCGCCGGAAGTGATGCAGATAATATGAGCCCTCTTCAACATTGCATGGTGAATGGCAGCCAGCGTCTCTTCGGTATTGCCACCATACGAACAGGCAATAAAAAGAGTATGAGGACTTACAAACTGGGGAATGTTGTACCCCTTGCAAACTACTACCGGAATAGGAATTCGCCCAAAAGTAAGTGACTCCACAAGATTGGCACCGATGCCACTTGCACCCATGCCGGTTATCAGAACATTTCGGATGTCTGTTCCCTGCCTTGACAGGTCAACCGCCTGCCCGATGCGCAACGCGTCGCTTAATTGTCTGGTAAATCCTTCAATTAATTTTTTCATCTGGCCGGTTTCCGAAGGAGATTTGCAATCAAAGGTAGGTTATGAGCGATAAAATTAAAACTGGAAAAGAGGGTGAAGACCTTGCTGCTGCATTCCTTATGGAAAAAGGGTTTACTGTGCTTGAGCGCAACTATCGTAACAAGAAATCAGAAATAGATTTAATTGTAAGCAAAGGTAATTGGCTGGTATTTGTTGAAGTCAAAACACGTACTTCTATTACGTTTGGCTACCCGGAAGAATTTGTAGATTACAATAAGAAGAAAATGATCTTTAAGGGGGCATTGGAATATATGTATGAAAAAGACTGGCAGGGAAATGTTCGGTATGATATTGTGGCAGTCAATTTGTATGGAAATAATTATAAAATTCACCACATTGAAGATGCGTTTTATTAATTAAAGTAGTGTCAATATTAAACTATGCCAGTGGGGTTGAGGCGATTCTGTCGTGTATAGTTCCTGACCACTTTTCAATCAGACCCACGAGGTCGTTTGGCTTAAAGGGCTTGCTGATATAATCATCCATACCTGCCTTTAAACATTCTTGCTTGTCACCCTGCATAGCATTGGCTGTCATAGCAACAATTACTGGTTGAATAGAGGTCAGCTTTCGTATTTGGCGCGTTGCTTCCAGTCCGTCCATTTCGGGCATTTGAATATCCATTAGGATCAGGTCATATTGTTTTTGTCTCACGGCTTCCACGGCTTCATGTCCGTTTGTTGCAATCTCAGGGAGATACCCAAGTTTGTTCAAAACCTTTTCAGCCAACCGCTGATTAACGGGGTTATCGTCTACGATTAGAATTCGGAGAGGATGTTTGTCAGAAAAGTTAACAGATAGCGCGGATGTGTTCTTTGGCAGTTCCGGAACCCTTCCATGTTTTTTAAACTCGTTTAGAATATGATTGCATAATGTGTTTTGTCTAACTGGTTTGATAAGTATAGAGGAGAATAAATCCGCATGGCTTTTTGCCTGTTCATCTCCGGCGGAACTTAATAGAATAATGGGAAGAGTAGGGGATGATTGCCGGATGGATTGAGCAAGCGCCACACCATCCATGTCAGGCATCTGCATATCCATTAAGACCAGGTCAAAGGAAGTGTGCGGTAAAATCTCAAGGGCATGCCTGCCGGAATTGGCAAGTGTTGGCACAAGTTTCCATTGCTCCAGTTGAGCCTTCATGATAGTGAGGTTAGTGGTGTTGTCATCAACTATTAGTATTCTTTTTCCTTCGGAGCCGGTGAGATTGCAAACGACATAGTTCTGAATGGATTGGGTGCTTTTTAAGGTCCGGATCGTGAACGAAAAAGTCGTACCTAATCCCTCCACGCTTTCCACAGAAATTGAGCCCCCCATGAGCTTGACTAATTTTTCACTTATGGCAAGTCCAAGTCCGGTTCCACCATACTTTCTCGTCGTCGATGAATCAACCTGGGAGAAGGCTTTAAATAACCTATCAATTTTGTCTCTGTGAATGCCGATGCCGGTATCACGGACTTCAAACAACAATTCGCTCTCGTTCTCATAGGTATTGAGTAGGTGTACGAGGACAAAAATTTCACCGCGTTGTGTAAACTTAACAGCGTTCCCGACAAGATTTATTAACACTTGCCGTAATCTTAGGCTGTCGCCCCGAACCTGGGACGGAACGTCAAAGTCTAACTGATAAAGTAGATCCAATCCTGAATGAACGGCTTTGCTCCCAAACAAATCAAGGACTTCTTCGATGCAGCTCCTCAGGTTAAAATCCTTGCTTTCAAGCTCCATCTTGCCGGATTCAATTTTCGAAAAATCAAGGACATCACTGATTACGGGGAGGAGACTTTCACCGCAATTACGAATGGTGTTGGTGAATTCACGCTGCTCATCATTCAGAGGAGTTTCAGAAAGAAGAGAGGCCATGCCTATAACTCCGTTCATAGGGGTCCGGATCTCGTGACTCATCGTGGCGAGAAATGTGCTCTTTGCATTATTTGCATTCTCTGCCTCCTGTCGGGCGCTTTCTGCTTCTTTCCTGGCCTTGCTCTCTTGATTCGTTAAGTGCACCAGTCGTTCAGTTCGTTCCCTTACCTTTTGTTCCAGCAAAGATTTTTGTTTTTTGACGATTGCTAAACGCACCCGGAAAAATGTAGCAAGACCGACTACAATCGTCAGTACAGCAAGTAGCTTAAACCACCATGTCAACCAAAAGGGGGGTATTATAATGAGTTTTAATGTGATTGATTTATCCGACCATTTTCCTGCATTATCCAAACCTCTTACACGTAAAAAATATTCTCCTGGATCAAGATTTGTATAGTTGGCCACATGCTTCATTCCAATGTTATTCCATGTCTTATCAAATCCCTCCATGAAATATTCGTATTGTTTTTTTTCCGATGGTACATAATTTAATGATGCGAATTCAAGTGATATCACAGACTGATCATAGCCTAGCGTGATCTCCTTTGTTCCGGTAATAGATTTTTTTAACGGCGACTCAGGATTTAAGCTATCGGCAATAGGAACCTTTTCATTAAATAGCTGAAAATTGGTAAAGACCATTGGTGGCTGATAGGATTTACTTTTTATGCTATCAGGAAAGAATTCGTTGAACCCGTTATTGCCACCGAAATACATCATTCCGGACCGACTTTTCCAGTAGGCGTTGTCCTTGAATTCATCGGATTGCAAACCATCTGAAACATCGTAGTTCATAAATCTTTTGGTCAACGGATCGAACATCGACAATCCTTTACCAGTACTGATCCACAGATTTGCTCGATTGTCTTCCAACATGCCAAAGATCGCGTCATGGGGAAGGCCCTCCTTTGTGAGGTAGGCCGTGAAGGTGTTGTTTTTTATGTCGAAGTAGTTAAGACCTGAACGCGTTCCGATCCAGAAATTTCCATCGTGATCTTCAAGCAATGCGCCAATGGTATTGTTACTGATGCTATTGACTTTTTCGTCGTGCTTAAAATGAGTAAAATTCTTATTCTTCCTATCGAATAGATTCAGGCCCCCACCATCACTTCCGATCCATAGGTTCCCTTTTGAATCCTCGAAAATTGAATTTATGACGTTACTGCTGATGCTGGTGGGATCTTTATCGTCATGCATATAGCGGGTGAATGACTTAGTATCGGGATGATATAAATTAAGACCCCCATAATAGGTTCCAATCCAGATATTGTTCTCATGATCCTTAAAAATGGTCCATACATTATTACTACCTAAGCTGTTTTGATCTTTTGGATCATTCTTGAAGTGTTTATATATATTATTTATTGGATCAAACAGGGTAATACCATCACCCCATGTTCCAATCCATAAATTTCCATGATCGTCCTCCCGAACGATGAGGACAAAATCTCCAGCAATACTAGCGGAATTTTTTTCATGCCTGAAGTGTCTGAAGGTACCTTCCCCAACGTTAAACAAATTAAGACCGCCACCATCGGTACTAATCCAAAGATTGTTCCTTGAGTCTTCGAAAATAGACAAGACTTTGTTGTTGCTTAGGCTTTTCGCTGACGCATTGTGGCTGTAGTGTATGAATTTATTTCTGTCACGACTCCAAAAATTAATACCACCGGAAAAAGTTCCGACCCACATATCTCCCTTGGTATCTTTAAAAATTGACCAAACGGAATTATGACTTAAGCTGGACTGGTCAATATCGTCCTGTTGATAATTATTAAAAGTATATTTTTTTTTATCGTAAATGGTAAGCCCATTATTCTCAGTTCCGATCCATAGATTTCCAAAGTCATCTTCGCTTAAGGACAATATGACGTCAAATGCTGAATTGAATCCATCTTTGCCATTTCCTTTTATCTTTTGGAATTCTTTTGTAACAGGGTCATAAAGATTAAGCCCTCCGCCCAGTGTGCCTATCCATAATTGTCGCTGCCTGTCCTCAAAAATAACCTGAATATTATTTGAGCTCAGCGATCGTGGATTTTTTTCATCGTGCTGAAACCTGGTGAAAGTTTTACGCTTGCGATCTAATAAGTTAAGCCCTTGTTTATCAGTTCCGACCCAAAGACCATATTGACGGTCTTCAAAAATATCTATAATAGAATTTTCACTGAGACTTTCCGGATTATTTTCATTGTACTTAAAGTGAGTGAACGTGCTATTTTTTGGATTGAAAGAATCTAATCCTGCCTCCAGAGTTCCAAGCCACAGAATTCCTTCATGATCAATGAAAATGCTTTTGATCCGGTCGTTTGAAATTGAATTGATATTATCAGGATCGTGTTTATACGAAATGAATTTTTCATTTTCCCGATCGAATTTATTTAATCCTCCTCCCCAGGTGGCTATCCAAAGGGCACCGTTGGAATCCTCTTTGATATCATTAATGAGGTTATTACTCAAACTGTTCTTATCACCCGCTTTGTTTTTATAGATTGTAAAGGAATAGCCATCAAACTTATTTAGGCCATCACGGGTACCAAACCACATAAACCCATAACTGTCCTGAAAGATAGCGATCACATTACTGTGTGAAAGACCTTCCCGGTTACCCAAATGTTCAAATTCCAGATGCTCTTTTTGAGAAAAAGCGAGGAAGGGAATAGTTAGACCCAATCCGAGTATAATAATGCGAAAGGCGTTCATGAGAAATTTTCTTCGATATTGTTTTGAATTTCTTTGCTGCACTTTTCAAGGATACTGACAAGAATTTCAAGTTTGACTGGCTTGCTGATATAGTCATCCATACCTGCGCGCATGCATTCCTCACGGTCGCCTTGCATAGCATTGGCTGTCATAGCAATAATGATTGGGTGCTCACCTGTCTGAAGGCGAATTATCCTGGTCGCTTCAAGGCCATCCATTTCAGGCATTTGTATATCCATCAGTATTAAGTCATGCTGCTTTTGTTGAATTACCTCCACGGCTTCCCGCCCATTCGCTACTATGTCGGCATGATAACCAAGCTTGTTCAATACTCTTTCAGTTAATTTCTGATTAACCAGATTATCTTCGGCAATTAAAATGCGCAACGGATACTGTTTAGAAAAATCGGACGACAATGTTTGTCTCACGATAGGTTCATTGCCTACTATCTTGCTCGTTTTAAGAAGTGCGCTGCTGATGTGTCGATACAACATACTTTGCTTTACGGGTTTGGTAAGGACCGACGAGAACAAGTCTTGATAGTTTTTTACGTATTCGTTGCCAATAGCGCTTACGAGAATGATAGGAATGGAGGGATTCAATCGTTTGATAGATTGCGCCAATTGAAGGCCATCCATTTCAGGTATCTGCATATCGGTAAGTACCAAATCAAAGTCAGGGCCTTGAGACAAAATCTCAAGCGCCTGCGCACCTGATGAGGCAAGCGTTGCTACTAATTTCCATTGTTCAAGTTGCACTTTAAGAATTGTGCGATTAGTGGAATTATCATCTACAACAAGTACTTTCTTCCCCTCCAACCCGACAGTGCTGGATGTTACTTGAGTTTGAATAGACTGGGTGCTGATAAGCGTTTGGATGGTAAAAGAAAAGGTTGCGCCTGATCCTTCTACACTTTCTACAGAGACACTACCACCCATAAGTCCGACTAATTTTTCACTGATAGCAAGACCGAGGCCAGTTCCGCCATACTTTCGTGTCGTGGAAGAATTTACCTGGGAGAAGGCTTTGAACAGCCTATCTATTTTGTCTTTGGCAATGCCAATGCCAGTGTCACGAATGTCAAACTTCAACTCACATTTTTCTCCGTCCGTTTTTAGAAGATGCACAGCGACAAATACTTCTCCTTGCTTTGTAAACTTCATGGCATTGCCAACCAGATTAATCAACACTTGCTTTAATCGCAAGCTATCACCCACTAACTGGTTTGGGACGTTTAAATCTAATTGATAGATCAGGTCCAACCCCGATTGGGTAGCCTTACTGCTAAATAAATCCAATACTTCTTCGATGCAGCTTCGCAAATTAAAATCGGCATTTTCAAGTTCCAGTTTACCTGACTCAATTTTTGAAAAATCAAGAACGTCGCTGATCACCGATAGCAGGCTTTCACCGCTGTTACGAATAATATCAGTGTACTCGCGTTGTTCGTTGGTAAGAGGTGTCTCTGATAGAAGAGATGCCATGCCGATCACACCGTTCATAGGGGTACGGATTTCGTGGCTCATGGTGGCAAGAAATATACTCTTAGCCTGGTTGGCCTTTTCCGCTTCTGCCCTGGCGTTTTCTGCCACTTCACGCTGAAGAATAATTTCTCCCTTCTGTTGAATTAACTCCTTGTTCGCATTTTCAAGATGCTCTGACTGAGCCCGAAGATCCTCTTTTTGCTGAACGACCACCTCGGTTCTTTCAATCACTTGTTTTTCGAGTAGGAGCTTTTGCTTTTCAATGCTATTTACACGGATGTAGTATATCGAAAGAATACTTCCCATTATTAACACAACAAAAAGAGTGCGGAACCACCATGTTTTCCAGTAAGGAGGAGTAATAATGACCCTGATGGAAGCGCCCTCTTCATTCCACACGCCGTCATTGTTAGAACCCTTTACCCTGAAAGTATATTCTCCAGGATCCAGATTTGTATAGGTGGCGGTTCGTTTGTTGTCAATAAAATTCCATTCCTTATCAAAATTTTCCTGGATGTAAGCGTATTGATTCTTGTCCGGGAGAGTGTAATTCAGGGCAGCAAATTCAAATGTAAATACAGATTGAGTATATGAAAGGGTGACCTCGTTTGTCTCAGTGATTTGTTTTTGAAGCGGTGAATTACCGTTGCCAACAGGTACGGGTTTATTGAAGATTTGAAAATCAGTGATGTAAACAGGAGGTATAACAGGATTATCTTTTATACTATCAGGGTAAAAAGAGTTGAAGCCGTTGGTCCCTCCAAAAAACATTTCGCCATCACTGGCTTTATAACAAGATCGTGGTTTGAATTCGTTTCCCTGCAGGCCATCCGACATATCATAATTACGAACGTTTTTGGTTTTTGGGTTAAATTTTGATACGCCTTTGTTAGTACTGATCCAGAGGTTGCCATGAATGTCTTCCAAAATCCCACGGATGATAGAGTTAGGAAGACCGTCTTTTTCGGTATACGTATTAAAACTTTGGGATTTCGGATCAAATAAACTCAATCCACCCCCCGTTCCATACCATAACTCACCTGTGCTGCTTTCAAAGATGCAATCAATCAAGTTATGGCCTATGCTTTGCGTGATTTTTGGATCGTGACGATAGTGTTTAAATGACGATGTTTTCCTATCAAATAGATCTAGGCCAGCCTGATTAGCTACCCACACGTTGCCCTTTCTATCTTCCTTTATTGTATGTATGAAATTGTTTCCAATACTATTTTCGTTGTGAGGATCATTTTGATAAAGGGTGAAATGTCCGGTCTTTTTGTTGTAGATATTCAGACCTCCACCCCAGGTACCCAGCCATAGATTACCATCATGGTCTTTGAATATATCATTAACTGTTAGTGCCGAAAGGCTGTTGGAATTGTTGTCTTGCGGTAAGTGATGTGCAAATCGTTCGCTTTTCAAACTGAGCAGATCAAAACCTCTTCCTTGATTTCCAAGCGCGAGTACATCTCGATCCATTTCGACTATTGAAAGGATGTAATCACTGTTGACCGTGTTTTTATCAGAGAGATCATTTCGATAATGAGTAAAGCTTTCTTTGTTTCTATCGAACCGATT
>JANYDR010000188.1 GCA_025363495.1 Cyclobacteriaceae bacterium
TGCTATTGTTGCTACCGTTACACAACTGCATCACAAAGGAGCGATCCGTGATGTAGGAAAAGCATTGGGACTGTCCGTTGATACCGTCAGCCGCCTTTCAGGTTTGATCTGGGATTTTAAGGATGAAGGGTTTGATAAAAAAAGAATTGTCAGCCAGGGAATAAATCCGGATGATCCTACGATTCGAAAAGTCCTGGAACTCACCTCACAGTTCATGGGCTTTCCCCGACAGTTAGGTCAGCATACCGGTGGCTTCGTCATCACCGAATGCAAACTATCTGATCTCTGCCCCATCCTCAATGCACGCATGGACGACCGCACGAACATTGAATGGAATAAAGATGACATTGATGCGCTCGGCTTTTTAAAAATAGATGTACTGGCATTGGGTATGCTCACCTGCATTCGTAAAGGATTTGATCTGGCGAAGAACCATTACAACCTTGATTTGACGTTAGCCAATATTCCACAAGATGACTCTGGGGTATATGATATGGTAAGTCATGCTGACACCATTGGCGTCTTTCAGATCGAAAGTCGTGCACAGCAATCCATGTTACCACGACTAAAACCAAAGTGTTTTTATGACCTGGTGATTGAAGTAGCCATTGTACGACCTGGTCCAATACAAGGTGATATGGTACATCCTTATTTACGCAGACGTAATGGTGAAGAGCCAGTGGAGTATCCCTCAAAAGAATTAGAAGAAATTTTGGGTCGTACACTTGGAGTACCATTGTTTCAGGAACAAGCCATGAAGATCGCGATTGTCGCTGCTGACTTTACTCCAGCCGAAGCAGATGAATTGAGAAGAAGCATGGCGACCTTCAAGGCCAAAGGCATGGTTTCACATTTCAGGGAGAAACTCATCGGAGGAATGACCCGAAAAGGCTACACGGAAGAATATGCTCAGCGGGTGTTTCGTCAACTGGAAGGATTTGGCAGCTATGGATTTCCAGAAAGCCACGCTGTAAGCTTTGCACTGCTGGTCTATGTTTCGTCATGGCTTAAATGCTATTATCCGGATGTGTTTACATGTGCCTTACTTAACAGTTTGCCGATGGGTTTCTATCAACCTGCACAGATCATCATCGATGCAAGAAAACATGGCGTTGAAGTTCGTCCTGTTGACATTAACGATTCTGAATGGGATAACAAACTGGAAGAAAAATCAGGAAAGTACTGCGCCCTTCGTCTGGGCTTTCGCCAGGTGAAAGGATTACGTGAAGAAGATGTGCGTGTATTAACGAGTGGAAGGAAGAACAGATATACTTCCATTCACGAACTTCGGGAAACGAGTCTGGCAGAATCCGCACTTGAAAAGTTGGCCAATGCAGATGCCTTTCAATCCATTGGTCTCGACAGACGAAAAGCATTATAAAAAGTATCAACAAAAGATCATCAGCCACAAGCGTTATTTTCCGGACAGCCGCTTAACAATGCCATCGAAGAAAAAATAGTGTTGCCCGAAATGACATTATCGGAGCACGTCGTTCACGACTATGCTACTACATCCTTATCCTTAAAAGCTCACCCGGTAAGCTTTATCCGTGAGCAACTGGAACAACTCCATATCAGGTCTGCTTCGTCACTCGACAATGCAAAAAACGGAGATTTGGTAAAAGTTGCTGGTCTTATTCTCGTAAGGCAAAGACCTGGAACTGCCAGCGGCATTTGTTTCATTACGATTGAAGACGAAACGGGAACAGCTAACCTCGTAGTCTTTAAAAAACTGTTTGATCAATACCGGAAGGAAATAATTCAATCCCGACTACTAATGGTGGAGGGTCAGTTGCAACGCGAGGGAGAGGTCATTCATGTTATTGTAAAGCGTTGTTATAATTTTTCAAGACTATTGCAGCAGCTTACCCGATCGAAAAATGAGGATTTATCGCTGAAGCCATTGTCGCGTTCCGATGAAACCACTTCTCCATTTCTATCTAAAAATAAAACCCAGGAAAGTGAAATGGTTCAGGGAAATATTTTTGGAGACGGAAGGAATTTCAGATAGTCGGGTGACGTCAGATGGTGATGAACTCATATTGAGTTACTATCAATACTCACCTCAGCAGAATACATTTCCCAGTAGAGTAGAGAAAAGGAACAAGCGGTAAAGAGCTTACGCCACATTTGCTGACCTTGTTTCCTTTTCCCCCTCATCAATCCGTACGTGCAGTTTTCCCGCATACGGCTTTCCTACTAGAATTCATAACAGACAT
>JANYDR010000264.1 GCA_025363495.1 Cyclobacteriaceae bacterium
TCCATAAACGTCTCAACGCCAGTATCAGCGAGACGAACATCTTTTACTAAGTAACTCGTAGTTCTATAGGCCGGACCAACTGAGAAAGACCCGTTCAGAAAGAAGTTCTTTACTACGAACGTATATGCATAGCCGGGCGACACGCTGAATGTAAATGAATTAAGCTCAGAGACAGCCGCATCCTTACCAAACACAGATTCGTATTTCTTTCCATAAATAGCAGAGTCTGCTTTTAATTCAAAAGAACTAACCGTTCCTGTCAATAAAAAAGAGCCGGCACTTCTACGCTGACGTTCAGCAAAGTTGTAAGCTGAGCGCAATGAAAATTTATGCTTATTGAAAATATAAATACCATTTAATCCGAAGTTGTCGGTGGACATATCGGGTCGCTGGGGATAGGGTGTATTTGCAGGAATGCCAACGTTGGTATCAGCAGTATAGAAACCGGTATAACGCTGGTAGAAAATATCAGCACCCCAGTTTTTACCAAGGAGGTTAGCCTGAATATCCACTGCCCTGGTTTTTCCAAACAAGTCATTCTTCTTTTCCTCCACGGGAATTGAAAACGTTACCTCCGCTCCCACTTCAAAAAGATAAACGCCAAAACCAGCACCGTACGAATTGTTAGGTTTAAAGGAAAGCTTATTACTTGTGTTTTTGATTTGCTCTACGTCAAACGATGAAGAGCGTTGCTTGAGGACAGGCCATACAAAAAAATAATCCGGAAAACGCTGGACGTAGATGTTCCGTAAAGAGTCTTTTTTTTGTCCGAAAGCCGGAACAATAAAAAGAAGTAAAAGAATAAAGGGGAGGAATCTATTCTTCACTAAAGTTAGTTGCTGTTCTATAAAATATACTCGCTAAGATCTTTATTTTTCAACAGGCCACTCATTTTGTCCGTCACCATTTCGGTGGTAATTTCAAGAACACTTCCGGCCTTAATTTTATCCGGAACATCAAAGAGAAAATCATTCAGCAATCGGCTGATAACCGTTTGCAATCGTCTTGCTCCGATATTTTCAATTTCAGCATTGATCGAAAAAGCAGTTTCTGCAATGGCATCAATAGCCGGATCAGTAAAAGAAATCTGTACACCCTCTGATTCGAAAAGTGCCATGTATTGCTTTGTCAAAGCATTCTTAGGCTCTTTCAGGATTCGGATAAAATCCTCCTTCGTAAGAGCATTGAGTTCTACCCGTATCGGAAACCGACCCTGCAGTTCAGGAATAAGATCCGAAGGCTTTGATATATGGAACGCCCCGGCGGCAATGAAGAGAACGTGGTCCGTTTTAATAACGCCATATTTTGTGTTTACAGTACTTCCTTCCACAATTGGCAAAAGATCGCGCTGAACTCCCTCACGACTTACATCCGGACCACTACCCTTTCCGTTTCCGGAAGCTATCTTATCAATCTCATCTATGAATATAATTCCTGCGTTCTCTGCCTTTCGCAGCGCTTCTTCCTTAACCTCATCCATATCAATAAGGCGGGCTGCTTCCTCTTCGAGTAATATCTTTCTTGCTTCCGCCACCGTCACTTTTCGCTTCTTCGCTTTCTTCGGCATCATTCCACTGATCATCTCCTGGAGGTTCATCATGGATACTTCATCCATCATTCCTGCTCCAACCATGCCGACATTTCCACCACCAGATTGTTTAATATCAATCTCGATCTTTCTCTCCTCCAGTTCACCATTCTTTATTTTATCCCGAAAGAGGTTCCTGGTGCGCTCATTCAATTCAACATCACTGGTAGGTATTTCGTCCGAATCGGTCGAAGTTGAGAATCCTGCCCTTGAAGCAGTGGATTTCATAGCAGGTATCAGTGCATCGAGAATGATCTCTTCAACAATAACGGCGGCCTTTTCTTTTACTTCCTCTTTCTTCCTCGCTTTCACCATGTTCACTGATTGCTCAACCAGATCCCGCACCATACTTTCCACATCACGGCCAACATAGCCCACTTCCGTGAACTTAGATGCCTCAACTTTTACAAAAGGAGCATCAGCAATTTTCGCCAGACGTCTGGCAATTTCTGTTTTACCAACTCCAGTGGCACCAATCATCAGAATATTATTTGGAATAATGTCTTCCTGAATGTCGGATTGCACATTCATTCTCCTCCAACGATTACGCAATGCAATAGCTACATTTCGCTTCGCGTCGTCCTGACCAACAATATATTTGTCAAGTTCAGCTACAATCTGTCGTGGGGTCAACGCACTGGAATTCATCATCTGAAGGGGAGAATAAAAACAAAGTTAATCTGTAATGGCTATTAAGTCCGGAAATTTAAGGAGCAATTATACCGTGCGGTCAGGATTCGTTAAATTGAAAACAATCGGACGTTTTACTTTTTCCTTTAGCAGTGCGATTTTCAATACATCCTCAACTGTGTTTACATAGTGAAATGTTAAGCCCTTCAGGTAATGCTTTTCAATTTCTTCAATATCCTTACGGTTTTTAGCACTCATCACAATTTCCTTGATGCCACTTCTCTTAGCAGCGAGTATCTTTTCTTTGATCCCGCCAACCGGAAGCACTTTTCCACGCAATGTGATTTCACCGGTCATTGCCAGTTTAGCTTTTACTTTGCGCTGTGTAAAAATAGAAGCAAGTGATGTCAGCATGGTAATACCAGCGGAGGGCCCATCTTTGGGTACGGCGCCTGCCGGAACATGCACGTGAAGATCGTATTGTTGAAAAACACGATGATCAATACCAAGCGACTCCGCATTTGATTTAAGATAAGAGAGAGCCGCCACGGCTGATTCTTTCATCACATCACCCAACTGGCCGGAAAGAGTAAGTTGTCCTTTACCACGACTTACACTGGACTCTACAAATAATATATCTCCACCAACTTGTGTCCAGGCGAGACCCGTAACAACACCGGCGGTCTCATTGTCCTGATAGAGCTCCTCATCAAATATTTCAGAGCCGAGAACTTTTACAACATAGTTTGCCGTAATCTCTTTTTCAGCCTTCTCTTCCATCGCCACTGCTTTCGCAATGCTTCTCACCACAGAACCGATCTTTCTTTCAAGATTACGGACGCCAGACTCCCTGGTATAGTGTTCGATTATTTTCAGTAAAGCTTCTTTGGTAAACTTGACATCCGAAATTTTTAACCCATGCTCTTTCAATTGTTTTGGCACAAGGTGCTTGATAGCAATCTGTAATTTTTCTTCAACGGTATAGCCTGTGATCTCAATGATCTCCATTCTGTCGCGCAGAGCTGGCTGAATGGTGTCCAGCGAATTGGCTGTGGCGATAAACAATACTTTTGAAAGATCGTATTCGACTTCCAAGTAGTTATCATTAAAGGTATTGTTCTGTTCAGGATCAAGGACTTCCAGCAAGGCTGAAGATGGGTCTCCACGAAAATCTGTACGGATCTTATCTATTTCATCCAGCACAAAAACAGGGTTCGATGACTTTGCCTTTTTTATGTTTTGAATAATTTTTCCAGGCATAGCGCCAATGTATGTCTTGCGATGACCGCGAACTTCTGCCTCATCATGTACGCCGCCTAGTGAAACGCGAATGTAATTGCGCTGCAGTGATTTGGCTATAGATTTTCCAAGAGATGTCTTGCCCACCCCGGGAGGACCATATAAACAAAGAATAGGTCCTTTCATATCCTGCTTCAGCTTAAGCACAGCGAGATATTCAAGAATCCTGTTCTTCACTTTCTCAAGACCAAAGTGATCTTTGTCCAGTATTTTAGCAGCACGCTTTAAATCAAAATCATCGGTAGTATACTCCTCCCAGGGAAGGTCAAGCATCAACTCAACATAGTTCATGGACACGGGAAACTCTGCCGCCTGAGGATTCATGCGCGTGAGCTTATCCAATTCTTTAGTAAAATGATCCATTGCTAATTTGGGCCACTTCTTGGTTGCTCCGCGTTTGCGCAATTTCTCAATCTCTTTATCAGGACCATCATACCCGAGTTCATCCTGGAGAACCTTAATCTGCTGACGTAAAAAATAATCGCGTTGCTGCTGATCAATGTCCGTATGAACTTTCTTATGAATTTCATTTTTGATCTCCAGCATCTGAATTTCCTTCAGCATAAACTGAAGCAACAGTGTGCCGCGATCAATAATATTGGCGGTCTCCAAAATTTTTTGCTTCTCGCTCACCTCAACATTCAGATTAGAGGCAAGAAAATGAATCAGGAAGGAAGTGCTTTGAATATTATCCAGTGCCACCTGAGCTTCCTGAGGAATGTCAGGATTTAATCGAAGCACCTTTGAAGCGGCATCTTTCAATGATTGCACTAACGCCTTCACTTCTTTGATTTCAAGATCAAGTTTAGGTTCTATTAGCAAATCAACGTGAGCGGTGAGATGCGGGTCTTCCTGAACAAAATCACGAACGGAAAAACGGTTCTTACCCTGAATGATGATCGTAGTGTTTCCGTCAGGCAATACGAGCATTTTAATAATACGCGCCACCGTACCAAACCGATAAACATCTTCAATGGCCGGTTCTTCCATTTGCTTGTTCTTTTGAGCAATGACGCCAACGATTCGGTTGCCCTGGTACGCTTTTTTTATGAGTCTTATAGACTTCTGCCTTGTGACTGTGATCGGAATCACAACACCGGGGAAAAGGACGGTATTTTTGATCGGAAGGATTGGGAGTTCTTCGGGAAGGTCTTCAGGCTTCAGATCAGACTCCTGTTCTGGATTTATCAACTGCACGAGTTCTTCGGAGTCCTCTTGGGTATTTTGAGTTATTTCTAAGGATTTAAACATGATGTCGATGTCAATATGACACAGTAGGCCGTGCCGTTTGATTAAGATTCAATTCCGTTCAATATGGTCAATACAAGTGCCAAAGCGTTGTTTATCAGTCAAAATTATTTCAACTTTCGGTAATACGGTGGTGAATTTAATTTTTTTCCGACCAGTGAAAGCCTATTTTTTCATATCAGTTGCCCTTCTTTTGTCATTTTGCTCAATGGAGAGCTTTGCCCAAAAGGACAAGAAAAAATTTAAAAAGGGGGCCAGCATTCAATTAAACGATTCCATCACCACATTCAGCCAGTCTGACATATTCGCTTTTCCCAATGTTAACAAGATTCCGTATTACTACGACGCTAAGAAAATGCAAAAGCTCCAGCATATAAGAAACGTTGGACCTTCTGAAAAGTATTACAATGCCTTAAAAGATTATATACAGAATTTCGGGATGCAAAACTTCCACGAAAACACGGCCATGCTTTGGGAGATGGCGAAGCTTTCAAAACAATTCGGACCACCGGGAGAAGCCATTATGCTTTACAAGCTTGTACTTAAACATCATCGTCAGGGTCTTAATATTCAGGACGTTTACCGTGAGTATGATTCCATTGAAACAGATAAGAAAAAATATTACGTTCCTCTTGAATACTATTACCAGTTAGTTGACTACAGAAAAGAGATCGACACGCTCCATGTACCTCACTCTGTATTGGTAAATATGGGTGATGATCTCAATTCAAAAAAAGAAGATTACGGTCCTACCATTGGCAACGTTGACAATCTGATTCTGTTTACTTCCAAACGAAACAAACATGAGCAAAGCGAACTGGGTTACGACGAGGATTTATTCTTTAGCACACGCACCGATGGATTCTGGGGTCCGGCAAAAGCATTCAAGTTTATTAATACAATCTATAATGAGGGTTCAGCCTGCTTAAGCGCTGATGGAAAGTATATGGTTTTTTCGCGATGCAACACTCCCGAGTCGTCGGGCAATTGCGATCTGTATTCAGCTGAAAGTAAAAACGATTCCACCTGGACAAACATCCACAACCTCGGGCCTAATATCAACAGCGCCGGCTGGGATTCACATCCATCCTTAACCCATCAAAGTGATACACTTTACTTTGCTTCCAATCGTATCGGCAGCTTCGGGCTTTCGGATATTTATTTTTCCGTGAAAGATAAAAAAGGAAATTGGGGTAAAGCTCAGAACGCTGGTCCCATTATCAACACCGTGAATAGTGAAGTCAGTCCATTCTTCCATCACAAATTCAACGTTCTTTATTTTAGTTCCAACGGACACCCACTCAACTTCGGAGATTTCGATATTTATAAATCCAGCAGACATAAAAATATCTGGAGTGAACCGAAAAACATCGGGCCACTGGTAAACGGTGCCGGAAGTGAATATTATTTTACGATTGATTCACAATCAAAAGACCTTTACTATGCACGCTCGGAAGAAAACGATAAAGGGAATCTGGATCTGTTCTCTTTTTCAGTTCCGATGGAAGCGCAACCCGAGGCCACTTCGCAGTTAAGGGGTACTCTAAAAAACAATGCAGGCTCAGCAATGAAAGGAATTGTCTCCGTCATTGATCTTGATCATAACGTAGAAGTCGTACCAAAATTTCTTCGTGAAGATGGATCGTTTGATTTCAGCCTCATCAATAAACGAAACTATCTCCTGATCATTCAGGGGGACCAGTTCTTCAGGATTGAAGAGATTTTCTTTTTGAATGGCGACATGGAAATAAATAAAGTCACCGAGCCAATTGAAAGCAAAATTGCCTTTGAATCAGTAGAATTTGAGAACGGTAAAGCGGACATCCTTCCTTCCATGCATCCCGACCTTGATAAGATCGCCAACTTTCTCACAGACCATCCCAAATTTAAATTAAGCATTTCGGGTCATACTGATTCAGATGGAAAAGAAGAGTTTAACCTGAAACTCTCGCAGGCAAGAGCAGATGCCATCAAAAAATACCTCATCGATAAATTTAAAATTGATAATACACGTATCGTGGCTATTGGCTATGGTAGCTCAAAGCCCATCACTCAGGAAATCACAGACGATCATAAGCAGCTTAATAGAAGGGTG
>JANYDR010000319.1 GCA_025363495.1 Cyclobacteriaceae bacterium
TTAAGGATTTCTCTGTACCCGATGGCGTTACAATTAAAATGACCGGAGAGCAAGAGGACCAGGCTGAAACAAGTCAATTCCTTGGTATTGCCATGGGCGTTGCGTTTGGATTGATCTTTATGATTTTAGTAACACAGTTCAATTCCACCAGTAAGCCAGTTATTATTCTTGCGGAAATTCTCTTCAGTGTGATCGGTGTATTGATCGGGTTCTCATTGTTCAAAATGGAGATATCCATCGTTATGTCGGGCGTAGGTATCATGGCCCTTGCGGGAATTGTGGTGCGAAACGGAATTTTAATGGTTGAATTTATTGACCTACTCATATCTCAGGGTATGGATTTAAAACCGGCGATTGTTGAAGCGGCAAAAACCCGTATGACACCTGTATTGCTTACAGCGATGGCAGCAACACTTGGGTTGATACCCTTGGCGGTTGGTTTAAATATCGACTTCGTTACGTTGTTTACGGAATTCAATCCACATATTTTCTTTGGGGGTGATAACGTTGCTTTCTGGGGACCTTTGTCATGGACAATGATCTTTGGATTGATTTTCGGGACGGTTCTTACCCTTTTCCTTGTGCCGGTAATGTATTTACTCGTGGCAAAGCTGAAGGCAAGGATTTTTAAGAAGATAAAAACCCCGGAAGTACTGCCAGATGCCTCCGTAGTGTTGAATTAAAATAAAATTATCAGAAAAGTCGTCTTGCTATTGTAAGACGACTTTTCTTCATTTATGCGCTACCGGATTATGACAATGTTCTTGTTTGTGTTCTTTTTCCTGCTGATAGATTACTACTTCTTTCAGGCGGTATTGGTGGCTACTAAAAATATAGCACCGGCATGGAAGAGCGGAGTACGAATAGGTTTTTGGGTTCCAACATTTCTTTGCATCGTAGCATTAGCCTGGTGGGCGTTAGGAAACCCATATTATTTCACGGCGACGACCAGGAGTTTTATCATTACTGGAATTGTGGCTACTTATTTTTCTAAAATACTGGGGATCATTGTTTTGTTCACAGATGATGTTCAGCGAGGTGTGCGTTGGGTAGTGCGGTTCTTTTCAAGGGGGAGCGGTGAGAGCCTGCCGGGTTCTGCTATTCCACGGTCTGAATTTCTTTCAAAGTTTGCACTGGCAACGACAGCAATACCCTTCACGGCATTTGCTTACGGAATCATTTCTGGTGCCCATGATTATCGCATCAAACGGGTAACAGTAAAGCTTAAAAATCTTCCCAAATCATTTGATGGAATCCGGATAGGTCAAATCTCAGATATTCATTCAGGAAGTTTCTGGAACAAAACGGCCGTAAAAGGTGGAGTCGAAATGATGATGCGTGAAAAGCCGGATGTGATTTTCTTTACAGGAGATCTTGTGAATAACGAAAGTTCTGAAGTGAAAGAATATGTTCCGGTGTTTGAAAAATTGAAAGCTCCTCTTGGGGTTTTCTCAATCACCGGGAATCACGATTATGGTGATTACAAAACATGGGCAAGTCAGGAAGAGAAGAAAAAAAATTTTGCTGATCTTGTGCAAGCGCATAAGATCATGGGATATGATATTCTTATGAACGAACATCGTTTTCTTGAACTGGGTGGAGAGAAGATCGCCATCATTGGGAATGAGAATTGGGGAGCCGGGCGTTTTTCAAAATATGGAAAGCTGGATCTTGCTTGTCAGGGAACGGATGAAGCTGCCGTTAAACTATTATTGTCACATGATCCGACTCATTGGGATGCTCAGGTGAGGCCGAATCATCCTGATATTGATGTGACATTTGCTGGTCACACTCACGGATTTCAATTTGGTGTCGAGATTGGTAACTTCAAGTGGAGCCCGGTTCAATATGTTTATAAGCAATGGGCTGATTTATACAGAGAAGGTGATCAATATATTTATGTGAACAGGGGCTTTGGTTTTCTTGGGTATCCGGGGAGAGTGGGGATGCCCCCGGAGTTGACTATCATGGAGTTGAAGCGCGGTTAGTCTTTTCACCGCAGAGGTTCGCAAAGTTTTCTAAAAGCCATTAACAAATCGTTTGAAGCCGTGCTTAAGTAACGGTACATTAAAGTTGATAAGGAAGCCAAGTTTTTTATTTGATTGTTGTAAATAACTAATGAGTTGTGCCTGGTGAACTGGCAAAAGACTTTCAATTGACTTAAGTTCTAAAATAATTTCTCTTTCGATTAAGATATCAATTTCATAATCCTTATTTAAGACATTGCCCTTGTATATCAGGGGAATCACTACTGAGGTTTCAACCTGAATTGATCGACTTTGCAACTCGTCAATCATACAGTGCTGGTAAACTGATTCCAACAATCCCGGACCCATCACCTTATGAACTGATATTGACGAATCAAGAATTATAGCTGATAATTCATTATATCTTGTTTTTTCCATTTCAGATTCCCTTCGCGGTCTTTAGCGCCTTTGCGCCTCTGCGGTGAAAGAAATTAGGTTACGAAGTAACCGTTTTTATTTCACCTCGCGCCTTAATTCTCTCACGGAAAACCTGACTAATTCACCACCACTAACTTATTCCCCGCAAACATCTTCCTCACCGACTTCAAAAAATCTTTCATCTCTTCTTTTGGCGTATTACTCAAATCAAAAATATATTTCCTTTCTCCTTCCTTCCCCCAATTTTCAATCTTGTAATCCAATGTCAGTTTATTTTTATCCTGAAATTCTTTAAGAAAAGAAGCGAATTTTTTTTCTGCCTTGTGGTCAACCCCACCACCTGTGCTGATAAAATTCACAGCGAAATTTTCAGCCTGGTTAGTTTGAAAAGAATAGCCGGACAGCTGGATAAAAAACGTGAGCAGCAATGTAACTGAAAGAGTAATTGCCTCACCCTTAATTCGCATCGTGTAGTTGAGCTTTTTCCTGCCTTCTTTTTTCGTCGATCGAAAATTTGCCGGCGCCAAAAACAATAAACACGATTAATCCAATTAGAACGGCAAGTGATACTTCAAATTCCATTCGATTACCTACGGACATGAACTCTTTTGAATTAATGAACGCGACAGCAACGATTAAAATCGGGAGCTGCACAAAACACATGATCCGCGTTAGCAAGCCCAATACTATAAGCGGACCGCAAAGTAAGTGAGCAAAGATGACATAGTGCGCCAGTGCCACTCCTGTGAAATGCATATTCACTCCTGAGATGCTCATTTCGAGAGAGTGAATATTCATTGCGAATATGGCCCCTTTGTAAGTGATAAATATTCCGAGTAAAATCCGAAAGATGTCCAGCCAGCCAGGGCGATGTGAATTCCCCCAACCTTCAATTTTGGTGACGAGATTCATAAAATATGTTTGTTGGTACATACAAAGTTTACGAAATCATTTAGCCAAACACAAGATAAACTTCCAATTGTTGTACTCGAAATTGGCAAAAGCACCGTGTTCAGACGTATCCTGAATTGTTCGCATCCGCCTATCACATATAAATGATACCTATTCCGCTTTCAATTTTCTACTTTCCACTTTCAATTTTAACTTACAAGAAAAAAATCTATGTGGAAAGGTGTTTTTCCTGCTCTCACGACCAAGTTCAGTTCTAACGATTCGCTGGACTTCAAATTATTCAAGAAAAACCTGAAAGCCCAGCTTGATGCGGGTGTGGATGGAGTCATTCTCGGGGGATCCTTGGGGGAGGCCAGCGTACTTACCAATGATGAGAAATTCGATCTGGTAAAGTTTACCATAGAAAAGGTAGCAGGCAAAGTTCCTGTGGTGCTAAACATTGCCGAAGGAAGCACTCGCGATGCTGTGAATCTTGCTCAGCAAGCTGCCAAAGCTGGCGCAAAGGGACTTATGTTATTACCGCCCATGCGCTACAAATCAGATCACCGAGAAACGGTAGCGTATTTCAAAGCTGTTGCGGCTGCTACGACACTTCCAATTATGATTTATAATAACCCGGTAGATTATAAAGTAGATGTAACACTCGATATGTTTGCTGAATTGGCAGAAGTGCCCACGATAGAAGCCGTTAAAGAATCAACGCGTGATGTGAGTAATGTAACCCGAATGTTTAATCGTTTTGGTGAGCGGTTTAAAATCCTTTGTGGTGTTGATCCACTGGCTATGGAAGAATTGCTGATGGGTGCGCATGGTTGGGTCGCAGGACTTGTCTGCGCATTTCCTGCCGAGACGGTCGCCATTTACAGACTTATTAAAGCAGGAAGAATTGCTGAAGCCCTTATTATCTATCGTTGGTTTCTCCCAATACTGGAACTCGATATTCATGCGAAGCTTGTTCAATATATTAAACTCGCGGAAGCTGAAACAGGAATAGGTTCTGAAATAGTCCGTGCTCCAAGATTAGTATTAATAGGCGAAGAGCGCGAACGAATTTTAAAAATCATCCGCGATGGGATCGCCACGCGTCCAACTCTTCCTGATTATAAAAATCTATTAGCTAATTAATATGAGCTTCGAGCTTTCAGCTTTACACTTAAACTTTTATTAACCATGTCCAAAGAAACCTCATCAACATCAATTGATACAGCACTTCAGCAATCACAGGAAGCTTTCTTAGTATATCGTCGCGTATCGGGAGCAAAAAAGGCAGACTTCCTTGAGGCAATCGCTGTTGAGATAGAAGCATTAGGAATCAGATTACTCCAGCAAGCTATGGAAGAAACAAATCTTCCTGAGGCCCGACTGGCAGGCGAACGCGCTCGCACGTGTAACCAGCTACGACAATTTTCGACGTTGGTGAAAGAAGGCTCCTGGGTTGATGCAAGAATTGATACAGCTATTCCCGATCGGGCCCCACTTCCCAGACCGGATCTTAGAAAGATGATGGTGCCCCTGGGACCCGTCGTGGTTTTCGGAGCAAGTAATTTTCCCTTTGCGTATTCGACTGCCGGGGTAGACACCGCTTCAGCATTGGCCGCCGGATGCACCGTAGTCTTAAAAGCTCATCCTGCCCATCCTAAAACTTCTGAAATGGTGGCCGATGCTATATCAAAAGCAATTGCTAAGACTGGTATGCATGTTCATACTTTTCAACATGTTCAGGATTCTTCTTTTGAATCAGGCAAAGCGTTGGTCCAACACCCATTGACAAAAGCCGTTGGATTTACTGGTTCATTCTCCGGTGGTATGGCATTATATCATTATGCGGTGCAGCGCCCAGATCCAATACCAGTGTTCTCAGAAATGGGCAGCATCAATCCGGTTTTTATTCTACCGGGTGCTTTGAAGGTGCGAAGAGAAAAAGTAGCAGATATGTATGCAGCCTCAATTACACAAAGCGTGGGGCAGTTCTGTACGAATCCAGGGTTGATGATGGGATTACAAAGTCCTGCGTTGGATCAGTTCACCCAACAACTTGGAGATAAGATGAAAAATATAGCTCCTGGAACTATGCTTCATCCGGGTATCGCTTCCAATTTTAAGAAGAACCGCGAAAAAGCATTGGCCCAAAAAGGTGTTTCGCTGGTAGCAGAATCTATTGAGAAGCCAAAAGAAAATCAGGGTACCTCAACATTGTCTACAGTGAACGCATCTGATTTTTTAAATGATCCTGTTTTAGTGGAAGAAGTTTTTGGACCCTACTCGCTATTGGTTAAAGCCAGTACTATTGAAGAACTAACGGCTGCAGTAAATAAACTTCCAGGTCAACTGACCGCCACCATTATCGGAGAAGAAGATGAATTGATTCATTATGCTGAATTTATTCAACTGGTGATGGAGAAGGCTGGCAGAGTTATTATAAATGGTGTGCCTACCGGTGTTGAGGTTTGTCCTTCCATGCATCATGGTGGTCCTTTTCCATCGACAACAGATTCAAGGTTCACTTCGGTGGGTACGGATGCTATAAAACGTTTCGTCCGACCTGTTTCTTTTCAGAATTTTCCTGAAGCTTTGTTGCCGGCGGAGTTGAAGCAAAGTAACCCATTGGGGATATGGAGACTGGTGAATAGTGAACTTAAGAAGTAAGCAATAGGCAAGAGGACAGTAGGCAATTATTACCCAATCTTTGCGTACTGCCTACTGTAAATTGCCTATTTGTAAAGCCAAGGGAATAATATTAAGGGTAGATAATGTTAAGTAAAAAATTCTTCTGTATCGACGCTCACACTTGTGGTAACCCTGTTCGCCTCGTAGCCGGTGGTGGTCCCTTGATCGAAGGAAAAAACATGAGTGAGAAGCGCCAACACTTTCTTAAAGAATATGATTGGATCAGAAAGGGTTTGATGTTTGAACCAAGAGGCCACGACATGATGAGCGGTAGTATTCTTTATCCACCATCAGATCCGGCAAATGATATCGGTGTATTATTCATTGAAACCAGTGGATGTCTTCCAATGTGTGGTCATGGAACTATTGGAACTGTTACTATTGCTATTGAGGAAGGACTTGTTATTCCTAAAAAACCCGGCTTCTTAAATCTTGAAACCCCCGCGGGATTGATCAAAGTAGAATATAAACAAGAAGGTAAAAAGGTAAAATCAGTGAAGATCAGAAATGTAAAGGCTTTTCTCGCTGCAGAAAATATTACGGCGGAATGTCCTGATCTTGGTGACCTGACATTAGATGTAGCTTACGGCGGTAATTTTTACGCTATAATTGATCCCCAACCAAATTTTCCAGGATTAGAGAATTTCACTGCCGATCAGTTGATAAGCTGGAGTCGTGAGCTCAGAAAGAACATTAATAAGAGATATCAATTCGTTCATCCTGAAAACCCTACCATAAACGGATGCAGTCATATTCTTTGGGCGGGAAAAGTAATCGACCCAACATCGACTGCCCGTAATGCGGTCTTCTATGGGGATAAAGCCATTGATCGTTCCCCTTGTGGAACAGGAACCTCTGCACGATTGGCTCAATGGCATGCAAAAGGAAAGCTGAAGCCAGGGCAGGATTTTATTCACGAAAGCATTATTGGCTCGAAATTCATTGGAAGAATTGAAGAAGTCACTGAATTGGCTGGTATGCCAGCGATCGTTCCCAGTGTTGAGGGTTGGGCAAAAATTTATGGATACAATACCATCTCAATTGATCCGGATGATGATCCTTATGCTTATGGTTTCCAGGTGATCTAACAATGGCAAAGCGAATTGGGATTATTGGTGGTGGGATTATTGGATTGAGCTCGGCTTATTATTTAAATAGAGCTGGCTTCAGTGTTACGATCATTGATCAGGGAGATCTGAAAGACGGATGTTCTTTTGGAAATGCCGGAATGATTGTTCCAAGTCACATCATTCCATTGGCAGCGCCAGGAATGATTTCAAAAGGTATTCGATGGATGTTTAATTCCTCCAGTCCATTTTATGTGAAGCCCAGGTTTAATAAAGATCTTTTGCGATGGGGTTACCAATTTTATAAGCATTCCACAAAAAGTCATGTTGAAAAAGCAATACCTGCCTTGAGAGAGATAAGCTTGTTTAGCAAGTCAATGTATCAACAATTATATAGAGATCTTTCGTTTGATTTTGGATATCATGAAAAGGGTTTGCTTATGCTCTATCGGAATGCTGAGACGGAGAAAGAGGAAATAGAATCTGCGCGTGTTGCCAACAAGGCCGGGGTAAAAGCAAATATTCTCTCTTTATCAGACATACAAAAGCTTGAACCGGATATTCGTGTGAAAGCAAGGGGAGGAGTTTATTATCCCGGGGACGCGCACTTCACTCCAGAGGTATTAGTAAGTGGATTGATTGCTTATTTAAAGGATAAGGGAGTGGTGTTTCAAACTGGGATCACCGTTACGGGATTTCAACCACATGCCGGTATAATTAATGTTATAAAAACTGATCACGGTGATATTGATGTTGATGGATTGGTGGTGGCAACTGGCTCCTGGTCCGGAACTGTGATGGAAGGATTAGGGATATCACTTCCAATGCAGGCTGGTAAAGGTTACAGCTTTACCTTACAGGATGTTAAAATGAATACGCGCATTCCTTCTATTTTTCTTGAAGCCAGAGTAGCGGTTACTCCAATGGGTACTACGCTTCGATTTGGTGGTACGATGGAAATAACCGGAGTGGATCATACAATCAATATGAAACGAGTGAAAGGAATTGTTGATTCCATCCCAAACTACTATCCTGAAATGAATGTAGCAATGCCAGCTAGGGAAAGTGTATGGCATGGCTTACGTCCGTGCTCACCAGATGGTTTACCTTATATTGGCAGATCAAAGAAATGGGAGAATGTGATTATTGCTACAGGACATTCGATGATGGGTATGAGCCTTGGACCTGGAACAGGAAAATTGGTAAGTGAGATATTATTGGAACAGAAGTCGTCTATAGCAATTGATGCGTTTGATCCAGAGAGATATGATAATTAGGTGACGCATAAGTGGGTGCATTATTTCTCTAAACTCATAAGAAATAAAAAGATCCTATATTTTTTCTGCTGTAAGGTTTGGATTTCTATCTTCACTTTGGTGTATTCTATGTGCCTGTGTGTTTCAAGAATCTTAAGCAAAGGCATTTTTCGCGCCGAAGGCGTCGGGAGAACCGCAAATAAAAAATGTCCCGCTTTCGCAGGACATTAAGTCTTTATAAGAAATATAATCTTATTAGTCTTCGCGATTGAATCCGCCTCTGCCGCCGCGGAAACCACCACCACCGCCGCCGCCATTGCTGCGGAAGTTGTTAGGTCTCTCTTCACGTGGACGTGCCTCATTCACCACCAGACTCTTACCTTGAAAGTCAGAACCATTAAGACTTGTGATCGCCTGACGAGCAGAGCCATCATCAGCCATTTCTACGAAACCGAATCCCCGGCTGCGTTGAGTGACTTTGTCCATAATGATCTTTGCAGAGGTTACTTCCCCATACGCTGCAAAGTGCTGTTTCAGTTGGTCTTCGGTGGCCTTCCAGGGAATGTTGGCTACATAAATGTTCATGTGTACTGTTGAAATTAGTTAAATAATAAAGTTCCGTTAATCAATAATCTCAACTCAACTGAAGTACCAGGATACCTATGTGCCACAGGGCCGATTATTATATTAACCGGGCAAATATAATAATATTTTAATTATCAAAATTAAAGTTCCCGGATGGCTAAGTTTTTTGATGTCCAGCCGCAGCCAGTGACGGCCATGTAAACCGTGACCTAAATTCGAAGAAAACATGAGTAACGGGCAGACTTTATACTCGTGAAGCAAAAAAAATACCTAAATTCTTGGCTTTGAAGCCCTATTTTCATCCAATGAGTTGTCAAATCTTAACTTATGTGTTGCAACACACTATTTGAAATCGTCGCCTCCGCGATCAAAAGGAGTCAGGAAAACATTGTTATAATCCCCGTTTTTGGGGAGGTTTTTCGCGGATCGCTCTTGATTAGTATTCAATCCTCCAACCCTAAATCAAGATTTGTACTCGGGATGATCTTGCATGAACTTCTGTAAACTTTTCTGTGCGGTTGCTCTTACTTTTTCATGCATGAAAGGTGTCCAGCCCAATAATTTTCCAGGAAGCCCCAATGCCATTCCGCTCCATCTCCAAAAGTCAAAGAAGTCGGTGTGCTTTATAATCTTTCCGTCCAGGAATTCGAATTTTGCATGAATGACGTTGTGTACTTTTCTTCCGGTGCGTGAAAAAGAATAATGAGCATCCCAATCACAAGAACCTGTGTTACCATCGGAATGAATATTTTTAAAGTTGATGGTAAGATCTTTGCCTGCGGTGACCAACATGTGCCACATGGCTTTTGCTTCATTGCCTTTGAGATTTTTGAAAACCGGATCAGAGAAGATTATCCCAGGATGATAACAAGCTTGTATTCCTTTATAGTCTTTCTTCTGAAAGGATCTGTAGAAATCTTCAATTACTCTTTCGGTATCATTCATACTTTAGTCTTTGATCTTTCGTCTTTAAACTCCTTAAGCCACTCAAACGCAAAAATATCCGGCCTGGCGTAATGCCCAATCACATCAAAATCCATTTTAGCTTTGATGATCTCCCGGTGATCAATCTCGGCAGCAATGATTCCTTCTTTTTGAAAGATCGGACCGGCTACAATTTTACCCAGGGGATTAATAATTACACTTCCTCCCGTGCTGGGTAATGAAGGATGCTCGTCCCTTAAGAATTTTTGCAGGTCGGGCGGATAATGTTCTTTCGTCAGATACTGATTGCAGCCCAACACAAAGCATCTGCCTTCGCAGGCAATATGATTGAGTGTTGCCTGCCAGCTGTCCCGGCAATCGGCAGTGGGGGCCATATAAATTTCAATACCTTGCTGATATAAGCTCATCCGGGCAAGTGGCATATAATTTTCCCAGCAAATAAGTCCTCCAATCTTTCCAAGAGATGTATCGATAACGTTAAGATCACTTCCATCGCCTTCTCCCCAGATAATTCTTTCAGCAGCGGTGGGTTTTATTTTTCGATGACGGTGAATCAGTTGGCCTTCCGGCGAAAAATAAAGCAATGAACAATATAGAGTGTCGCTGATTTTATCTTTTTCGGTTACTCCAATTACTACATAAGCATTTGCTTCTTTAGCCCACAAGGCGAGTTGTTCGGTTTCTTTCCCCGGGACCTCAATCGAATTTTCCCAATACCTAAGAAACATTTCCCTGCCTTCCGGAGTTCTTCCGCCAATTGACGTCCCAAAGATTAATCCACGTGGATAACCCGGGATAAATACTTCGGGAAACAGAATAAGCCTGGAATTTTCTTTGGCGGCCTGAAGAATCAGATCACCGATTTTTTGGAGAGTCTTTTCTTTATCAAAAAAAGCGGGAGAGGCCTGAACGACGGATGCAATAAATGGTGACATGCACCGAAGTTAGGAATTTGAAGTGGTTATCCAGCAGAGATTAATATACACGGTCAACTGAACCTGTACCGTAGACTTTTCTGGTAAGAGTTTTGGTGTTACCCTTGTGTTTGATGCTACCGCTACCGTGAACATAAGCTTCAAGACTTGTTGACACGTTAAGCTCGCAAGAGCCGTTTCCGGTCAACTTTGCTTTAGCATTCTCTATTGGACAGTCGAATGCCTTGAAATTCCCGGTACCGCTAACTACTGCATCAAGTGAAGTGGCATAACCGCGAAGGATTAATGTGCCGCTGCCACTCACTTCGGCTTTTACGGTATTTCCTTTGATATCCACATCAAGGGTGCCGTTGCCGGACACACCCAATGTGATAAAATCAGAAGCGATAGAGTTTTCGGAGATGATTTTGCCCCCTCCGTTCACTTGTAGTTCTGTAACGTTCTTCATACTGATATAAATCTTCATCATGGGATTTACCTTGATGTCGTCGATTTTAGCCCAGATACTTTTGTTTGGACTATCTGGCTTACGCTCAACATTTACCATAAGCACCCCGTTGTCTACCTTGATATCACTTACTTCGAATATTTCAGTAAGAGCCTCTACCACTACCTCCTGCTTGTTTGTCTGTTTCAGCATTACGGTATAGTTGGAATTAACGTAAATACTTTTAAAATCAGGCAATTCGAGGGTTTTCTTTGTAGTTTGAGAGAAGGCGATGGAGGCGGCTGAGAGTAAAAGGAGGGAAAGTACGATCAGGAAAAAGAGGACATTGATTTTTCTCATGGCTAGGTTGGGGATATTAAGGTTAAAAAATGCATGAAAGGGATAAGACTATAGTTATCAGATCGTTAAATCTACAAACAAAGCGATAAAATGTCCAAACCAGAGTTAAGTAAATTTACAACTCTACTGTTTTGGCTTCCGGAAAATGAGGCGGTAGACGATTATGAAGATGGCCAGTCCTATTGCTAAGACAATGGCTACTTCGGGAGTAACATGGGAGGCACCGTGCATAATGAATGGAATAATCAGAGGCTTAAAACCTCACTCTGACCTGAAATTTAACATCATTTCCGCTATTCCCAGCAATTGTTTCGCTTCCTGTTCCAACTTCCTCGCGATCAATGTACCGGATGTGTGACCATCGAAGCCAGAGGTCGATTTTTTTGGAAAGTTTGTATTGAGCTAATGCATAATTTCTTACGCCTATGCCATAATAAGCAGGGAAGGAGTATGAAAGCCACACGTTTCGCTCGTATACATAGAGTCTGTTGTCATAGTCATCGGTGTCAAACACCGCATATCTAAGGCCAAGTGACCAGCGATCAATGGAAAAATTAATATCCTGAACTATGGCAATGCCTCTGGTAGTTTTGCCATCCAGGTCATAAGTGCTGAATTGGACACGCGTCTTGAAACTAAGATAAGGTGGGGCGGCATAATCGCAATTGATCCAGTAATTCCGCTTTACGCCAATGGCATTCAAATACAGATTTGTCTCATCTCCCAGATTTCTGATTTTTGATTCTTCTCTTACCTGAAGGAATAAGAGTACTTTCTTGGATGGTGCATAATTAAACCGAAGCAACCACTCATTTCCGTCAGAAGGTGAGTAGCCCCTGTATCGAAGCCAGGGAAATTGAAAGAGGTCCATGTAGCCGCTGGCTGAATATTTCCGATTGAAGTTATATTTCCATCCCCAATAGAATCCTTGTTCATTTTGAGGGACAGAATTTTCAGCGAACGCATTGGAATAAAATGAATAAAAATCTTTTGAAAAGTCACGATAAAGTAATGAAACTTCTAATTGGTGCGTAATATTTCCGAGAAGACCTGCTGTTATGGCACGACCGTGATTAATTGTTTGCGCCACTTCTCCGAAGAAAGTAAAGTTGGCCACACTATAATTGAGATATGCACCTGCATTCTGATTTTGAGACCCGTTAAACGCAAATTGATTGTAAGGAAACGGATTACGCAAAACCGGTTCACTGAAATTCAGTTGATGAAAGATTAATCCTGCATCGAGATATTGATTTTTAAATTGTACCACTGCGCCGGTTCCTGTTTCACTTATTTGTTGCCTTCGCTGAATTTCGGATGGTGTTCGGTGAAGTCCTGAGCTTATAAAGGAGGAGACACTAGTATCATCATTTGCTGATTGATTGATACTGCCATCTTTAAAATTATGCGACGCAAATGCGTGAACCACTATGTTTTTAGTCAGCTCATAACTTCCGGCAATTCCCCTGAAGAAAAGACTTTCGCCAACGGATGTATAGGGTAGAAATCCAAGATTGCTTCTCCGGACGGTAGTAACTGTTTCTGAATTTTTCCCAAAGCCGAAGACACTTCCAAGGATCAATCCCTGTCCGAACTGACTTTGAAAATCACCGATGATTAGATTTTTCAGTTTTTGCTTATTCTGTACCTGGGCATGAAAGGATAGGAAATCAAAACCGTAATATCGCTTTGGTGGTGACCATTGCATTGCCTCGCCAGGATCTTTTTCAGCTGTAAAGCCAATACTGAAATCATTTGATCGGGCTACGCGGTAACGCATATAGAGTTTATCCGGTGACCCCGCGTAGCGTTGAGAAGAATCAGTAATTGAATAGCCTCGTTTATTTTCAAGACTTCGTTCGTAACGGAGCACCAGATAATTATTTTCTTCGATCGCCATTCGTTTGAATATCGAAGTGTTTAACCTCGATTGTGATTCATATACCGTAACAAACGGAATTAAATTATCGAATGTGTTACGGTTCCAGTTGGGAATGGATTGTAATTCATAAACCGATAGTAGTGGACCATGTTCATTTCGGTAGCTGAGAAAGGAATTTACCTCTTCTTCAGTAATGATGAATAATGAGCGGAACTGTTCACGCGTGATTGTGTTGAGGTCAATGGGGTTGGAGAGAAGTTGAGCCAGGTTTTCATATAAATCCTCATAATTAAGATCAAGATCTTGAACAGGGAATATTTCATCTACCAATTTTTCAAGGTTAAAGTCTTTTCGTGGAAAATCCTGTGCGGGTATATTGATTGAAAGAAGCGTCAATCCCATAAAAGCAATCCATTTCATTGATTTAGTATTTAACGGGCTGCTCCTGTGGAGCTTATCAAAATATTTCGGTCATTTTTGTTACAAACAGGTCGCCTCGCTGAGGCTAACTCTGAATTCACTATCCTTATTTTCAGTATTTCATTCTTCATTCTTATGTCTCCCCAGTCGATAAGCCGCCGATCCCTGATGTGCTAAACCCAACGCGTGACTAAAGCTCAAAGCATAGTCAAATGATAATCGTTTATTTTTAATGCCTAAACCTGCGTATCCGACGGAGGGATTAAGATTGAATCCCGTTCGGACAAATACCTTTTTATGAATAACATACTCAGCGCCCAGCCGCCAGGTGGCATCGTAATCGAGATCTTTTTCAACTTCGGTGGCAATAAAAAAATGACTATCTGGCTTGAAGCCAAGACCGGCAGTCAGTTTAGTGGGGAGCCGCTCATCCTCTGAAATTTTTGATTGATTGATGTTGACGATGTAAGCGCCTATTGAAATCTGAGGCGTGATCCTGGCAAGGCCTCCGAAATTTATGCTCACTGCATTTTTAGTTCCAAAGCTCTCGGCATGATATTGTATGTAATTTACTTTTGCACCAAGAGAGGCAATTCCAAACTTGTTGCTGAAGCCTGCGCTCAGAACTTGTTCGTTATACAGATCATCGCCGAACCTGAATACTCCAAAGCCTCCTGTGCCAAATTTTGTTGGTAAATAGATTCCGGCTGCCATTCGATTGGCTCCGGGCAATGCCGGGCGTGCTTCACAAGAAAAGAAAGATGAGGTATTTCTTATTTCAGCCATGGCACCCACATTGTTAAAAAGAGCGGCTTCGTCGTTTAGCGCAGCGCTTGCGTTGCCCATGCTGGCAGCACGGGCACCCATAATTGTGCTGACGCTTTGTGCGCGAACAATGATATTCAGACACAATAATCCCCCCAGGGTATAATATTTCATTCCATGATAATTGAAATTAAGTTTACACCTTTGTGAAGAATTGCATCAATGATCGCCCGATATGTTTTCCTGATTGTTTTTTTTATCCCCCTTGTTAGCCTTCAGGCGCAGGGAGTTGATACTGTTGAGTATTATTCCAATGGAAAAATTCGGGGGAGGGGAAAACTTATTCAGCACAACAGGGAAGGGATGTGGCAATTTTTTTATCCGGGAGGAAAGCTAAATGCTGTTGAAAATTATTCTTCCGGTAAATTAAACGGGGAGATACTCTATTATTACCCCACCGGAAATCTTCAGGGAAGGGAACAATGGAGTAATGGGGTCCTTACGGATTCAGCTTTTTACCTTTATGGCAATGGCAGGTGGGAGAAAAAAGGAATGTATATCCGCAGCCAGTACGTCGGGGAATGGCGCCACTATTTCGAAAATGGAAAACTCAACCGAATAGTTTCTTATCAAAACGGATTGCCGGAAGGGGAGACAAAGTTTTTTTCAGAGTCAGGAATTCTTTTGCAAAAAGGGTTCTATCATAAAGGGATGGAAAGTGGCCAATGGCAATTTTTTGATGAATCAGGAAAGCTTCAATACGAGGGTACTTATGAGGACGGCAAACGGATTGGTGTGTGGTATCAATACGATCGCAAGGGAAGAAGGAAAATCTGGAAACCTGATTAGAATTCTTTCTTCAAATTAAAGAAGAAGCCACCAGTAGGTTGATAGGGCGTAAAGGTATATTCGAAACGCAGTACCAGATCATAGGTAGTTACAACGTCAAATCCGGCCCCGGCACCAAGAAGCATTTGATTCGAGAAGCGCTGGTTCAACCCCTTCTCATCATAGTAGGGATAGTTCTGCACATAACCAACATCAGCAAATGTTTTCAAATAAATTGCCAGCGGCAGGTAACTGAACTGTTCCATTGGCATCCCGTCCAACTTCCAAACTTTATGAAAAATTTTCTTTTTGAAGGTTGTTTTGTTCAAGGCAAAAGCAGGCCCTTCTATTACATAATTTTCATATCCTCGAACTAATTGATTTTGATAACCAAGACCATCAAATGCGTTGTAAGGTTGGTTATTTCGTGTACTCAGGAAGGCTGACGAAAAATTAGACAGAAAAAAATTATTCCCCAATGGCCAATGTTTCGCATACGTAATGTTCACTTCCCATTGGTTGAGATCGTCGCTTGAAAAAAGTCCATTCTTTGTGATAGAGGCAGTGAATTGATATCCCCTGAGTGGGTAAAGAACTACATCGCGGTGTTCCGAGTTAAATAAATATCCGATCGAGAAAAATTTCTGGGTGGTTTTGTTTTTATTATAATAGATCGGATTCAGCAACAGTACTGTGTCGATGATTTGTGACTGCCTGTAACTGACCCCAAGTGAGTGTGTTTCAAAAAAAGATTTTCTATAACTATATCCGATACCTGCACCAAAAGTTGTGCGTACTACTTGCTTTGACTGAAGGTAGACAAGTTTATGATCAAGGGTCTTGTAAGCAATGTTTTTCGGTGATCCGTAGTCAAGACTAAACGTCAGTCCCATTTTTTGTTTTTTATCAAGATTGGGAATTCGGTATTGAAGGTCGAATTTTCTGACAAATCCAAACTGGGCTGTTAAGCGCAGTGATTCATTGCGACCCCGGAAATTACTCTTGTTGATTCTAATACCGTAATTAATCCGGCTGAAATCGTGGTTATAGTTATTCCACCATTCATTTATATTCCTGTCAGACAACTCGAATATTGGAACTGGAAAAATATACCATCGTTCCGTAACCTCTACAAGCAAATCGATGTGATCGTTGGTAAGTTCAAGTGCCCGGACTGAGACGGTGTTGAAAAGCCGAAGGTTATAGATTTTATTTTTATCCCATTGAAGTGCTCCGGGTAAATTTCTTCTGCTGATGGTGTCACCAACCTTTAGTGAGAGCTCACGCTCAATGATCCGGCTCCGGGTAACTTTATTTCCAATGATAATTACGCGATCGACCTGAAGGACCCTGTCAAGCGAGTCAGTTTTTATTACTGATATAGAATCCTTCTCCTGAGCAAGCGATTCCTGAAAATCTTTTT